>JABFWJ010000416.1 GCA_013362295.1 Thermoleophilia bacterium | reverse complement strand
CAGTGGTGCGCGCTCGGTCCGCTGATCCCGATCGAGAGGTCCTGCGCCGTCGCGCTGTGGGGTGCGAGCGCAGGACCGGCGACGGCAGCGACGATCACCGCGCCGACGACGATCAGCGCGGCGACGACGAGCGGGGAGAGGCCGCGACGGACGGCGTGGCCGCGGAGCAGGAACCGCCGCGGTCCCGCCGACGCGTCCGTCGTCGCCGAGACGGTCAGCGCGAGGTCCTCGTGAAGACGACCCTGGGGTCGATGACCGGATAGAGGAGGTCGACGGCGAGGTTCACCAGCACGACGACTGCGGCTGCGAGCATCGCAAGGCCTTGCACCATCGGGATGTCCTGCGCCGACACGGAGTCGACGAGCAGGGCGCCGATGCCCGGCAACGCAAACGTGACCTCGACCAGCACCGAGCCGGCGAGCATGTACGCCAGAATCAGGCCGGCGGCCGTGACGATCGGCGTGGCGGCGTTGCGCAGGACGAATCCGACGAGTACGCGGCGCGGCCGGATTCCGCGCGCCCGCGCAAAGACGACGTAGTCCTTCTGCAGCTCCTCGGCGAACGCGGCGCGCGTGATCTTGACGACCAGGCCCGTGGCGGTCAGGGCGAGCGCGACGGCCGGCAGAACGAGGTGGTGCAGCCGGTCCGCGAGCCCGGCGCCCTGCCCGAAGGCCGGGAACCAACTGAGCCGGACCGCGAACACGTAGAGCAGCAAGATGCCGGTGGCGAACGCCGGCGCACTGAGGCCGACGATCGAGAAGAAGACGACGCTGCGATCGACGAGTTGTGCGCGGCGCACGGCTGCGAGCATGCCGAGCGGGACGCCGACCGCGAGCGTGATCAGGAAGGCGAGACCGGCGAGCTCGGCCGTCAGCCCGAGTCGCTGCTCGATCCCCTGCCGGACCGGCTCGCTCGTCCGAATCGAGCGCCCGAAGTCCAGCCGCAGCGCGGCGCGCGACCAGTCGAGGTAGCGCACGAGGAACGGGCCGTCGAGGTGGTACTCCTTGCGCACGGCGCGGAGCGTCACCGGATCGATCGTCTTCGCGTTTCCCAGGATGACCTGCTCCGGGCTCCCCGGCGCGATGTAGAGCAGGCTGAAGACGAGGAACGACACGATCACGAGCACGGCGGCGAGGCCGACGAGCCGGCGCAGGATGAACGTGAGACGGGGTGACCTCGGCACGATGCTGACCGATCGGGGCCGCGGCGCGCGCCGCGGCCCCGCATATCAGTTCACTTCGCGGTGATCCCCGCGAGCCACGGCGTGTACAGGTACCACGTGCCGAAGTCGTAGGCGTACTTCGACTTCAGTGCCATCGCAACCTGCTGGTACCAGATCGGGATGTAGGGCACGTCCTGCGCCGTGAACTTCAGGGCGTTCGCGATCGCGTCCGCACGCACCTTCGCGACGACCGAGTTCTGCTGGATCTTCAGCAGGCGATCCATCTTGTCGCTCTTGTAGTTGGCGGTGTTGAAGGCGTTCGCCGTCGCGTACTGGCTGTCGTAGATGAAATGCAGCGCGTCCGCGGGATCCGGATAGTCGACGCCCCAGCTGATGATCTGCGCGCCGAGGTCCTTGTGGGCGAACAGCGCACCGAACCAGTCGTCGGTCGTGACCTGCTTCACGTCGAGCGTGACGCCGATCTGCTTCAGGTTCTGCGCAAGCGACAGCGCCGCCTTGCCCAGCGTCTGCTGCGAATCGGGATACGGCAAGGTCGCGGTGAACCCATTCGGATACTTCGACTTCGCGAGCTCCGCCTTCGCCTTCGCGAGGTTGAACGAGTACTTCGGGAACGATCGGTAGAGCTTCTGGACGTACTTCTGCGACGCGACGTCGCCCCACTGCTCGGGCGGCGGCATGACTGCCGCGGGCTGGCCGTAGCCGCGCAGCACCGACTTCACGAGCCCGGCCTTGTCGAGGGAGTACGCAACTGCACGGCGCACGTGTACGTCGTCCCAGGGGGCAGCGCTCGTGTCGAACGACAGGTACGCGGTGCGGAGCTCCGGGGCGAGCCTGATCGAGACGCCCGACAGCTGCTTCCACTGGTCGATCTGGTCCTGCGAGATGCGGAAGCTGCCGTCGATCTCGCCCGAGCGCATCGCCAGGAGGCGGGTCGCGTCGTTCGTGATCGTCCGGAGCACGACGTCCTTGACGGCCGGCCGCTTGCCCCAGTAGCCGTTGAAGCGCGTCGCCTCGACGCGGTCGTCGGGTACGAACTTCGTGAACCGGTACGGACCGGTGCACATCGTGAGCGTGCCCGGCGTGCCGACGTTCTTGCCGTTCTTCTGCCAGAACGCCTTCTCGAGGATGTAGGTGATCGCCGGCGTGTAACGGAAGTAGGGATCGGGGGCCGAGAGCTTGATCGTGACGGTGCTCGGGCCGGTCGCTTTCATCGACGTGACACTCGAATAGAACGCCGCGATCTGCGAGCCCGCGGTCTTGCTCGCCGCCTGCTGGAGCGAGTAGAGGACGTCGGCGGTCGTCAGCGGATGCCCGTCCCAGAACTTGACGCCCTTGCGCACGCGGTAGACGTAGGTCGTCGCGTTCGGCGTCGAGAACGAGTCGGCGAGTGCGGGCTGCAGTCCGCCCTGCTTGTCGAAGCGCACGAGCGTCTCGCAGCCGACCGAGATCACCGTCGCCGATCCGGAGTCCGCGGAATGCGTGTACTCGAGGCCGCGCACGCTCGCGCCGAGCGCCCACGTCAGCTTGGAAATGTCTCCCGCCCGCGCCGAGTTCGTGGCCGCGCCTGCGGCGGCGGCGACCGCGGCGGTTGCGACAGCAACACAGACGCCGAGCAACACGACGTGCTTCCGAGTGCACCAGCTGAGCATCTTCACTCCCTCCATGGGTGAAATTCGTGGTTCTTGTAACATGTATTTGATGAAATTTGCAAGAGTCTGCGTTGCAGGGTCTTGAGCTGCGCAGGTTTTGAGCTGCGCAGGTTTTGAGATGCGCAGGTTTTGAGATGCGCAGCCTCGAGGCAGACGCGCTCGCGGAGCTGACGAGCTTCCTGGCGATCCGGAGCGTCAGCGCGGACGCAGAGCACGAAGCGTCAGTCGCCGAGGCAGCCGACTGGATCGCCGACTACGTGCGCGCGGGTCGGGGCACCGCCGAGATCGTCGACTGGAACGGGAGCCCGCTCGTCGACGCGCTCGTTCCTGCAAGCGACGCGGCTCGCAGCGCGCCGACGGTCCTCTGCTACGGCCACTTCGACGTGCAGCCACCCGCTCCGCTCGAGCAATGGGACAGCGATCCCTTCGAGGCGACGCTTCGCGACGGATGGCTCGTCGGGCGCGGCGTCGCCGACGACAAGGGGCAGCTGTGGGCGCTCCTGCGTGCGGCGACGGAGCTCCGGCGTGCCGGGGCGCTGCCGGTGAACGTGCGGTTCTGCTGTGACGGCGAAGAGGAGGTCGGCGGCGCATCGATCGTCGAGTTTCTGGAGCAGCATGCGTCGTGTCCGCTCGCGTGCCTGATCTTCGACACGCCGATGCTGGACAGGACGACGCACGTCTTCACGACTGCGACCCGCGGGACGCTCTACATGCACCTCGAGGTGCAGACAGGACAACGCGACCTGCACTCGGGCATCTACGGCGGCGCCGCGCTCAACGCCGTCCACGTGCTGATGCGCGCGCTCGACAATCTCTTCGACGACGACGGCGCGCTCGTCGACGAGCTCCGCGCGGGCCTCGAGCCTGCTTCGGCCGCGGAACGCGCGTCATGGACGACGTTGCGAGCGGGGGAGGAGCTGCTCTCGGAACAAGGAGCGGCCGTCGCCGACGCGAGCGCGGCGCGCGACTTCTATGTGCGGACATGGGAGCAGCCGTCGCTCGACGTGAACGGCGTCGAAGGCGGGTCGCCCGTCCAGCAGAAGACGATCGTCGTGGCGCGAGCCCGCGCGAACCTCTCGATGAGGCTCGCGGCCGGACAGACGGCGGCGGCGCTCCTTCCGGTCGTCGAGCGCGTGTTGCGGCGCGGCCTGCCGGCGGCGGCGCAACTCGAGCTCACGATGCTCTCGGCCTGCGACCCCGGGCGCGTCCCCGCCGACGCACCTGCAGTCACGGTCGCTGCCGATGCCTTCGAGCGCGTGCTCGGCCGCCGCCCGCTGCTCCTCCGCAGCGGCGGCTCGCTGCCGATCATGCCGCTGCTGCAACGGCTCGGCATCCCGGGGATCGTCACCGGGTTCGCGGTGCCGGACTCGAACATGCACGCGCCGAACGAGCGGATGCGAACGAGCGACCTGGCCGACGCGGTCGCCGCCGCGAAGGAGACGCTCCTCGCCCTCGGGCGCCTCGTCTCATCCGCGACGTAGTGGACGCTGCGCTCCAGGCGTGGTGAGATGAGTCTGTGGAACCGGCCAACTGGACGAACGGATGAGCGTCGGCGGGAGAGCTCACACGCGCGAGCGCATCATGAGGAGGTTCGCGCTCATCGCGGGAGCGCTGGTGTTGCTGACGCTCCTTTTTGCGGTCTCGGGACACTGGGTCCTGGCGGCGATCTTGGCCGCGGCATCGGTGGCGGCTGTCTGGGCCTTCGTGCAGGCACGCGGCGTGCACTAGAACGTCGAACAGGGTCAGGCCGGCGGGAGCAGGCCCGGTGCGAACACCGACAGCCCGGCGGCGCGGGCTGCGTCGATGAGTCGGCCCTCGTAACAGACGAAGCCGTCGAGGGCCCGACGGATGTGCAATACGGTCGCCAAATGAATCGCGTCGAGCGACCGGAGGCGGGCCGGTTCGAGATGACCGACCGCACGACGGATCTCTTCGGTGAGCGCGAGCAGGGTCAGTCGTGCAAGGACGGCGTCTCCGCGCTCTGGGCTTGCTCCTCTGCGCAAGTTGACGCGGCGAAGCTCGATCTCCCCGACTTCGCTCGTGACAAGGGCTCTGCCGCGGAGGAAGGCGGCGAGCTCCGCGCTTTCCGGTTCCGGGATCACGAGCTTGACTGTCGCCGAACTGTCGAGGTACAGCGGGTTCAGAGACGTTCCTCGCGTTGTTCGTCGAGCAGCTCGGCGGTTGCCGGACCCGGCGGCGCCGGCGGCGGCGGTCCGAGCTCGTCGATCGATCCAGCAGCTCGGCGAACGACGAGTCCCTCGGCTTCCATGCGTGCAACCGGATCGTCGGCGTCGTCGAGTGGGACGAGCATGGCGACGGGCGTGCCGCGCTCAGTGACCTCGAAACGCTCGCCTGCCTTGACGCGGTCCAGGTACTTGGAGAGATTCTGGCGAAGATCGCGCACGGCCGCTCTGGAGGTCATGTGCAACACACTGTAGCACCTAGACGACTCCGGGATCTTGTTGTCTCGCCAGACACAGATTGGCGAACGTGGCATAACGGATCGTCGTTGCCTTGGCGGAGGCCGGTGCCGGGCGTGGTCAGAAACCGCTTGATACCGTGGTGAGCGTCGCGGGGCGTGGCGCAGCCTGGTTAGCGCGCTAGTCTGGGGGACTAGAGGTCCCGAGTTCAAATCTCGGCGCCCCGACTGAAAGCCGCCGCTGCGATCATCGGCGGCTTGGTCTTCAACACGAGGACGTGACCCGACTCGTCGCCTACGCGACGGTCGCCGCGCAAGGACGGAATCTCCTTGCGCGACCGCACGTCGAGCGCGTGCTCGACCGCCACTCGTGAGGAATCGGGATTTCATCGCGGAGGCGGCGGATCGCCCGGCAAGAGCGAGAACATCTGCTTGTCGAAGCGCCGGCCGTCCCGCAGGCCGGCGGAGCGGAGGGTTCCCTCGTAGGTGAAGCCCGACCGATCGGCGACGCGCCGCGAGGCGTCGTTTCCCCGTTCCAGCCAGAGCTCGATGCGAGCAGTCCCGAGCACGTCGAACGCCCACTGCGTGAGCATCCGCACCGCGCGCGTCGCCAGCCCGCGGCCGCGGGCGTCGGGAAGCAGCCAGTAGGAGATCAACGCTGCGTCCTGCTCTGGCAGGAGCTCCAGGAAGATGTGACCCGCGAAGCTGCCGTCCTCGAGCACCGCCAGCGGGACGATGGTGCCTTCGCGCCATTCGCGCAGCTTCTGCTCGAAGACGTCGAGCGCCGTCCCGCGCGGGCCGAACCAGCGCACGACGTCGGGGTCACGAATGCCGCGCTCGATCCCGTCCACATCGCCTTCGGCGAGCAGTCGAAGCCTCAGCTCGCCGTCCCTCAGATCCGGGGCGGCCCGCACGTCACGAGTTTAGGAACTCTAGGATCGACGACCGTGCACGCGCAGGTCCTCGAGTCACCGGGGCAACCGCTTCGGCCGCGGCAGCTCGCTCGGCCCGAGCTCGAGGAGCACCACGTGCGCATCGCAGTCGGTGCCTGCGGCGTCTGCAGGACCGACCTGCACATCCGGGACGGCGAGCTTGCGTCGCCGAAGCTCCCGCTCGTCCTCGGGCACGAGATCGTCGGCCGCGTGATCGAGGGAGGTTCGCGGTTCGAGACCGGGGCGCGCGTCGGCGTGCCGTGGCTCGCGTGGGCATGCGGCGAGTGTCGCGCGTGCACCAGCGGGCGCGAGAACCTCTGCGAGCGCGCGCTCTTCACCGGCTATACACGCGACGGCGGCTACGCGGAGGAGACGGTCGCCGACGAGCGCTTCTGCGTTGCCCTGCCGGAAGGTCGCCCCGACTCCGAGCTCGCGCCGCTTCTCTGCGCCGGCCTGATCGGCTACCGGTCGCTGCGCTTCGCCGGCGATGCGGAACGGATCGGCCTCTACGGATTCGGCGCCGCCGCGCACATCATCGCGCAGGTTGCGCGCGCCGAAGGCCGGCGCGTCTTCGCGCGGACCCGGCCGGACGACCGGGAGGCCCAGTCGCTCGCCCGCGAGCTCGGCGCGGAGTGGGCCGGCTCGGTCGACGACGCGCTCCCGGAAGCGCTCGACGCGGCGATCATCTTCGCGCCGGCCGGAGAGCTCGTGCCGCGGGCGCTCGCCGCGGTCGCGCGCGGCGGGCGCGTGGTGTGCGCGGGCATCCACATGAGCGACATTCCGTCGTTCCCGTACGAGCTGTTGTGGGGAGAGCGAAGCGTCCTTTCGGTCGCGAACCTGACGAGGGCCGACGGAAGCGAATTCTTCGCATTGCTGGAGCACATGTCTGTGCGGACGACGGTGCAGCCGTTCGGGCTGGACGAGGCGGAGGTCGCGCTTGCGCGGCTCCGTGCGGGAGCGGTGCGAGGCGCCGCCGTCCTCGTCGTCGGCGACCATCGGTCTTAAAACTCAAACGAGTTCTTAGGGCACGGGGAACGCGCCGCGGCCGGCGAGGCAGTCGGCAAGGTAGAGCGCCGTGCCCGGATCGCCGGTCCACAGCGTGAAGCGGCCGCGACCGTACCTGGCGCGGTCGCGGGTCACCTGAGCGGCGGCATGCATCGCGAACGCGCGGGCACGATCGAGCCAGAGCTCGTCGCCCGTTCGTTCGAGGAGGGCGAGGAATGCGTAGCCGTTGCCGGCGGTGCCGTGGCAGAGGTTCGCTCCCTTCGTCAGCGGGCCGGCGTGCCAGACCAGCTCGCCGCCGGCGCGCAGCAGGCGGTCGTGCTCGGGATCGTCCGGGGCGAGCGCGGCGAGGGAGGCAACCATCCCCGGGGCGCCGTGGCACCACTGGACGCGGATCTGCCGGTCGCCGGTCGCGGTGAGCTCCGCGTCCGCCAGCGCGGGCCAGTTCGCAAGCCCGTCCTCAGCGACGGCGTAGCGTCGCGTCACCGCCGCGGCGCGTTGGTGGAGGTCGGCGGCGGTGGGGCCCGCCGCGAGCGCGAGGACGCAGCCGGCGAAGCCGTGCGCGGGGCCGAGGAAGCGGCGTGCGTTGCCGTAGAGCTCCTGCGTCCAGACGCCCGACTCAGGATCCCACTCGCCTTCGAGCCAGGCCGCGCTCCTCTTCCACAGGTCGTCCCACCGACGCTCGCCGGTCTCCCGGTGGAGGCGGGCGGCCGCGAGCATCGTCCCCGGGCTGCCCCACATGAGCTCGCGCCGCTCGTCGCGCACGTTGGCAGCGATCAGCTCGGCCAGGCGATCCGCGTTCGCGGTCGAAGGCGCAACCCACTGCAGGACGAGGCGGATTCCCGTCTCGCCCATCAGCAGGCTTCGTTCTTCGTGGTCGTACTCGGGAAAGTCCGCGACGTACTCCCGCTCGAGGTACGGGACGTAGTCGCGCCGGAGCTCGACGAGCCCGCATCGCTGCAGCTCGTCGAGCGCCCTGACCACGCCCGCGCCGCCGAGGTAGACGGTGCGGAACCGCCGCGGCTCGTCCCCATCCTGCGGATGCGTCGGCCAGCCGTCGTCGAAGGCCGCTTCCGCGTCGGCGACGATCTCCCGGATCGCCCCTTCGATCGCGTTGGTGCTCCAGGCGTCCAAGAGCAGCGGCTCGTGCGACTCCGGGGAGAAGAGCACGCCTGGAACCTACCTCGTGAGATCAGAAGAGGCGGCTGCGCAGCCAGGCGAGGAGCGCCCGCTCGTAGTCCGCCGAGACAGGCCCGTGCTCCAGCCAGTCGGAAGGATCGGTCGCGAACGTCGCCGCATGTCCGGTGCCCGGCAGCGAGATGACGGTGAGGTCCGCGTCCGTCCCCAGCGCCGAGCGCCAGACGTCTGCACTCTCCGCAACCGGGATCCAACGGTCGTGCTCGCCGAAGAACAACAGCACCGGAAGGTTCAGGCTCCGGAGCGCGGGACGGATGTCGAACTGCATCTCCTCCGCCCAGCTCCGATCGATCAGCGTCGCGTCGGGCGGGACGAAGGCAAGCTTGAACCACGGCTCGTCGACCGCTGGATCCAGAAGCGCCTGCGCGTCGGCAACCGTCAGCCGGCCTTCGGAGAGCTCGTCCATCGCGCGCCGCAACCCCAGCATCCGGTCGACCGCGTCGTCGCCGTAGCCGGCCTCGCGCATCAGGGCGCGGGTTGCGAAGTCCATCTGCGCGCCGGGCGTGACGCCGGCGGCCGAGACTGCCACGAGATACGCGGGCGTGGGGGACCCGGCCGCGGCGAGCGGCGCGATCCATCCGCCTTGGCTGATGCCCCACAGACCGAGTCGCGCCGGGTCGATCCGCTCGTCGGCTGCACAGAAGCGCATCCACGCCCGGACGTCTTCCGCGAGCAGCTCGTAGCTGCTGCCCGCGCCGTCGCCCCCCGACTCGCCTTCGCCGCGGCGGTCGAAGACGAGCGTCGCGGTGCCCCCCGGCGGCAGCGTCGCTTCCAGATGGCGGAAGAGGTGGAACCCGCGCGTACCGCCTTCTGCCCCGTGCACCGCGATCACCAGTGGAGACGGCGCCTCCGTGCGTGGCAGCGTCAGTGTGCCGGCGAGCACGTCGCCCTCGACATCGAGTCTCACGTCCTCGCGGATCACGAATTCAGCGCAGTTCGGTCGGGAGCCCGGCCAGCGGAAAGAGGTCCGGGTCGCCGGCGAATCCTGTCACGCCGGCGATGCTGTCGCCCTCGAGCGCGAACACCATCAGCCCGTAGGGCCGAAACGGTGCGATAGGGGATTCGTGGACGTAGGCGGCGAGCGCAGGCTGGGCGTTCGCGCGCGTCGGCAGGAGGCGGATCAGGTCGAGGCGCCCGGCGAGCGGCACCGTGGCGAAGAACGTCCCGATCGCTGCGGCTCCCTCGACCCTCATCTGCTCCGGCGGCATCGTCATCAGCGCGTCGCCGGACAGGAGCGTGGTGAGCTGCTCGATGTCGACCGCGTCCCACGCGTCGACGAACTTCCGCATCAACTCCTCCTCGGCACGCTCGTCCGACGGTCGGTGCCGCCGCGCGAGCGTGCCTTCGCGGCGTTCGCGCTCGACGCGGTCGCGCGCCCTCTGCAGCGCACTGTTCGCCGCCGCGACGCTGACTCCGAGCATGTCGGCCGTCTCGCGCG
>JABFWJ010000462.1 GCA_013362295.1 Thermoleophilia bacterium | reverse complement strand
TTCTCGTCCGGGTAGACCTCGGCGAGCACCCGCTCGATCCCAACCGCCACCGCGATCCGCTCGGCGGTCGGCCGGTTGTCGCCGGTGAGCAGCACCGGCGTCAAGCCGAGCCGCCTGAGCTCCGCGATCGCCTCCGCGCTCGTCGGCTTCACCGTGTCGGCGACCAGGAGGTGCGCGATCTCCTCGCCATCCACGCAAACGGCGATCGCGCCGTCACCGCGCCCGACCGTAACCGTGTGGCCGTCGACGATCCCGGTGACGCCGAACCCCGCTTGGTTCTTGAACTGTGCGACCGGCGGCAGCGTTCCGAGCTCGGCGCGGGCGGCGGTCGCGATCGCCTGTGCGATCGGATGCTCGGAGGCGGCCTCGACCGCGCCGGCGAAGCGCAGAGCGGCGGCGCGGCTCGCGCCGTTCAGCGACTCGACCCGCTCGAGGGTCATCTTCCCCTCGGTGACGGTGCCGGTCTTGTCGAGCACAATCGTCGAGACGCGGCGGGTCGACTCGAGCACCTCCGGCCCGTTGATCAGGATCCCGAGCTGAGCGCCGCGGCCGGTGCCGACCATCAGCGCCGTTGGCGTGGCCAGGCCGAGCGCGCAAGGGCAGGCGATGATCAGCACCGCAACGGCGGCGGTGAAGGCCGCGCCGGCGTCGCCGCTCGCAAGCAGCCAGCCCGCGAGCGTGGCGAGCGAGATCACGATCACGATCGGGACGAAGACGCCGGAGACGCGGTCGGCGAGCCGCTGGATCTGCGCCTTCCCGGTCTGGGCGTGCTCGACCATGCGCGCGATCTGCGCCAGCGCGGTGTCCGCGCCGACGCCCGTCGCGCGGACGACCAGCCGGCCGTAGGTGTTCAGCGTCGCGCCGGCGACCTTGGCGCCGGCCGCGACCTCGACCGGCACCGACTCACCGGTCAGCATCGACTGGTCGATCGCCGAGGTCCCCTCCTCGATCACGCCGTCGGTCGCGATCTTCTCGCCCGGACGGACGACGAAGCGGTCGCCGACGGTGAGCTCGCCGGTTGCCACTTCGACCTCCTCGCCATCGCGGAGCACGCGGGCGCTCTTGGCACCCAGCTCGAGCAGCGCGCGGATCGCCGCGCCGGAGCGGCGCCGGGCGCGCGCCTCGAAAAAGCGGCCGAGCAGGACGAGCGCCGTGATCACGCCGCCGACCTCGAAATAGGTGTCCGCGGCGAGGCCGCCGACCAGCACGACGACCGACCAGACAAAGGCGCCGACCGTGCCGATCGAAATCAGCGTGTCCATCGTCGCCACGCCATGGCGCGCACTCTTGAGCGCGGCGCGGTGGAAGCCCAACCCGGACCAGAAGACGACTGGCGCCGAGAGCACGAGCGCGAGCCACTCCCAGCCGTCGAACCGCGTGGGCGGCACCATCGCCAGCACCATGAGCGGCACGCCGAGCGCGATCGCAACCAGCAGTCGCCTGCGCAGCGGCCGCGTCGGATCATCCTCGTCTGCGTTTGCCCGGGGCAGCTCGGCCGTGTAGCCGGTCTGCTCGACCGTCTTGATCAGGTCGGCGACGCTCAGACGGGCAGCGTCGAAGGCGACCGCCGCCTCTTCGGTTGCGAAGTTCACGCTTGCCTCGACGCCGTCGAGCTTGTTCAGCTTGCGCTCGATTCGCGCCGCGCAGGACGCGCAGGTCATGCCGCCGATCTCGAGCCGCACCCGCTCCTCCCCCGGCTGAACCCCCCCGGAGGCAGTGTCCTCCTGGTCGGGTACCGCGGTCGCCATCAGGCGGCCTCGTAGCCTGCTTCGTCGATCGCCGCGCGCAGCTTCGCTTCGTCCAGGCCGCTGCCGACGACGGTGACGAGCTTCGTGTCCAGGTCGACGTTGACGGATTCGACGCCCTCGACCGCACGAATCTCTTCGCTGACGGCCTGTTTGCAGTGTCCGCAGTGCATGCCAGGGACGGTGTAGGAAAGCGTCTCGGTCATCGCATCTCCTCGGTCGTCGTTACGAGTGATCAATACTATACCCCACCAGGGTATTTAGTGGCCCACCTTTCGAGAGGAGCCGGCGCCATCTCGAGGAGCCCGAAGTCGGCCGCTCGGCGGCCGGAGGCGCGAACGGCGTGCCCCAATTACCATCGCCACCCGTGGCCGAGGGCCTCGTCATCCGTCCCGAGCGCGACGCGGATCACCCCGTGATCGCAGAGGTGGTCCGCGCGGCATTCGTCGCACACCCCGACGAGGTCGCGTCGTTCGTCGAGCGCATTCGGGCGTCGGAACAGTTCATTCCGGAGCTGGCGTTGGTCGCCGAGGACTCCTCCGGTGTGATTGCTCACGTGATGCTGAGCTGGGTCGGCGTTGAAGGCGGATCCCGTACGAGGATCCTCAATCTCACGCCGATGGCGGTTCGGCCTGACCGCCAGCGCGTCGGTGTGGGGGCACGGCTGATCCGGGACGCGCTCGGCCGCGCCGAAGAAGCAGGCGAGCCTGCCGTCATGGTCGAGGGCATTCCCGCGTACTATCCTCGCTTCGGCTTCGAGCAGGCGAGCGCGCTCGGCTTCATCTCCCCGCATCCGAAGATCCCCGACGACGCTTTCATGGTCAAGCGGCTCCCGGGATACAGCCCCGACCTCGCCGGTCGGATCGTCTACCCCGCCGCGTTCGACGCTCTCGGGTACTCGCGACCGGTCTGAGAAGCGGCGCACTCGGCGGGTCGCAACGTGCTAACGAAGTCCCCCAGCGTCGGCTACGAGACGCTCGGCTGGGCGACCGTCCTCTAGTTGTCCTACCCAGGGACGTTGTGAACGCGGCTGATCGGTGTCCGATCGCCGAGTGAGCTGTGTTGCGCCCCCGCCGTGACGTTCATTTCAGCCAGGGTGCGAGCAGGTTCTGGATCTCGGCGCAGCCGTGCAGCTGCTCGAGTTTGGCGCGGACGCGCTTGTCTTCGACGACGACAAGTGTTGGTGGTCGCCGGACGCCAAAACGGGCCGCGAGGTCGCGGCAGGATTCGCAATCGATGCGGCGGACCGCGAAGGTGTCGTGATTGCGGCGGCGTTGGAGTACCTGGGCGAGGAAACCCTCGGCTTTGCGCGACGCGCCGGAGGTGTGCGAGTAGAAGAACAACAGCATCGGCTTGCCCCCGCCCGGAACGACCGCCCCGTTCGACCGCTCCCGCCGGGCGGCTGCATCGCCGCCGGTCGAAGTCGCGCGTCTCGTTGTGAGGTGCGAGCTCATATCTCCGTTCCCGGTCTCCGTCGGCTGTCCGCACCAGCGAAGTCAGAGCTGGATCGGTGCGACTCGTCCTCGATCCAGGTGGAGCAGCCGCACATTGGACACCTGTCCGGTGCGGTTCGGCAGCTGGCCCCGTAGCCGCAGCCTTCGCAGCGAAGCCGGCAAAGCGGCGCGTCGGCGCCGAGCCGGTCGAGCAGCGCGAGCCGTTCGCGTGTCACGGTGATCCCTCGGCGGCGTGTCGTGTTGGCTGGCTGCGTTTTATGCGTGTGCGGGCTTGGGAGCGCGGATCGGTTTCCTGCGCGATCTGTGACGCCTCGCCGGCGCAGCTCTCGACGACCGTGAAGCGGTCGTTCCGCTCGACGATCGTCTCCACGTCCGGGTTCTGGTGGTCAAGCGCAACCGCGAACCGATTCGCGTGTTCACGGACGCGTTCGTACTCGGCGCGGGTCAACGCGATCGGCTCCGTGCATTCCGGGTTGCCGCATTCGCAGATGAACGAGTCGTATCCATGTACGTTGACGCCTTCCGGGAGCCGCTCGATCTGCTCGTTGACCTCGCGGAACAACGCCTGGTTTCTCGCCGCTTTCTCACGCCAGCCCCTCATCGTGTCGCGCCGCCCAGCGCAGAGGTAAGAGAGGTGAGAACAAACAACTCGCGGTCGACGCCGGTCAACTCGAACGGCCTGCGGACCTCGGATGAGGTTCCGACGATTCGTGATTGCAGCGCCTGCTCGAGCAGCGCGCACCAAGCACGCAGTTCGTCGAGGTCCACCTCAAGACTGCGGAGGCTCGCCATGCCCCCTTGCCTCGCCGCGGAGCTCCCGCTCGGCTCGCCGCCAGTTCTCCTCTGGCGTGCCCGCCCCCTCTTCCTGCGAGATCTCATGCGCCCGGTTCCGGATCATGTCGTCAGTCACCTCTTCAGCGCCCGGCTGCTGCTCGGTCGGCTCCGACGTCACGGCCGCGTCCTCCCCTCAATCGTGGGCTAAGGCCCGCACTGCATCCGCTCGCCTCGCTGATCGGGTGTGGCTTGACGGAATCGCACTGCGTACGGAGGTTCTTCGTGGTACGAGATATTAGCGCGACCGCCTCACCCTCGCCAGAAAGTTGTCGGCGCGCACAGCAGCACCGGCCAGCATGAAGAACGGCCGAGACTCGCTCCAGCGGACGCTCTCAGCGCCGCTCGTCCGGCTGGAATCCAGCTTGTTTCTCGACCACGAGGTAGCGATCGTGTGCCTCGACGACCTGCTCGATCTGGGGGTTGTCATGACCGGGCACGACGATGAACCGATCCGGCCCGGATGCGGCTTCGTACTCGGAGAGCGTCAGCAGCAGCTTCGCGTCACAATCCGGCCGGCCGCATGCACAAAAGAACTCCAGCTCCGGATCGCGAATGCCGCCCTCGCGCTCCTCCTCACGAGCCTGCCGCTCGATCTCCTCGTTCGCCTCCTTACGAATGAGCTCGTTCTCCGCAAGCCGCCTCAGCCGCATCTCCTCGTCCATCCAACACCCCCGCGCTTAGTAACCATCGACACCCAGTTCCCTCGTACTACGAACTGGCTCGGCGGAGAGCTAAACACAAAAGAGCACTCCGGCGGCCAGTCGTGGCTCGCGCCGGAGGCCCGCGCTACCGCGCCGCCGTGCGGCGAAACGAGCGAGTGAGACCGAGCAGGGCCTCTTCCAATTGCTCCCGAGTCGCATCCAACTCGACCATGACCCCCGCGAGCCGACGCTCGCCCTCCTCCGTCAAACGCAGGTAGACGACGCGCGCGTCCTCGTCAGACCTTTCACGACGAACGAGCCCGCTCTCCTCGGCGCGGTTGATCAGCTCAGTCGTCGTGTTCACCCCCAACTGCAACCGATCCGCGACCGCACCGACGCTCAACCGCTCGCTCCCATCCGCCGCGCCTTTGACCATCAAGAGCAATAGGTGACGCTGCGGCGTCAGGCCGTGCCGAGCCTCAACACGCTCGCTATGACGCTGAAAGCGGCGCAACTCCGCGCGAAAATCGGCGATCGCAATCACCCGCTCGAGCGGGATCGCTTCACCCCCGCTTCCCTTTCCCACTACGCCTCCGACGTCATCCCGGCGGATCGCTGTCTCGTCTCAGACCCTCGCCTCCATCCCGGACCACCCTTCCTCACAGTAAAACGCTCAAGAGCCACGCCGGATACGTCGCCCCGCGACATGCTGATAGCAGAGCGCGGCCATGCGGCTAGCCGTTCGGATAAACCACAGGACCGAGCTCACATGAATCTCGACATCTCCGATCGATCCGTCCCGCCGCTCGCGAACGAGCTCCGCGCCTGCCTGAGCGAGATCCTCCGCAGCCCCGTGCCCGTACCCGGCGAGGCGGACGACCCGATGCGCTTCTTCAAGCAATGGCTCGCAGAACGCAACCTCGGCCTCGTCCCCATCGCGGACGCCATCGCGTTCGACTGGCCGGGACAGTGGATCGCCGTCTTCCGCGACGGCGACCGCGAACACGCCGTGGTGATGTTCGGATCACCTTCAGGTGTCTGGCTCGACCCGAGCAACGCCTACCACGAGAGCGCGCGCATCGAAGCGGCATGGATGCTGACGCCCCTCGACCTCCACCTCCCAACCGACAACCCCTACGGCGCCGCGCCGACTGCAGGCACGGTTGCGACGATCCTGATCACGGCGAACGCGGAGGCGCCGCTCTCGCGAGTGGACGAGGCCGAGGCACTCGCCGGCCGCGGACTCGCCGGCGACCGCTACGCCGCAGGCCGAGGAACCTTCAGCGGCCCTGGGCCCGGCTACGAACTTACCCTGGTCGAGGCGGAAGTGCTCGCCGAGATCCAGCTCGCATCCGAACAGGCGCGCCGCAACATCGTGACGCGCGGCATCTCCCTCAACGGCCTCGTCGGCCACAGGTTCCGGATCGGCTCCATCGAGTGCGTCGGCCGCCGACTCGCCGAACCGTGCGCCCATCTCGAGAAACTCGCCAGACCCGGACTCCTTCGCCCACTCGTCCACCGCGGCGGCATCCGCGCCGACATCGTCAGAGGAGGCGTGATTCGCCTCGGCGACGAGATCGAGGCCATCGACTAACCCGCTCAACCCACCCAGCCTGTCCCCGCCCGCGAGGTCTGCGTCGCCGACGGCCGCTGTCGGCCTCGCGTGGCCGACCGAGTGTGGGCAGCTACACCCGTACGGGGCCGTGGTGGCACGCTTGCCTCCGCAGATCGGAGTCGACACGCTAGGTGCGAGGTAGAGAGATGCGATTCAAAAACGCCGCCCGTCTCGCTCTGTGGCCGGCGGCGCTCGCCGCCGGCGGCGCCACCGCGGCCTTGATCCTCACGAGCGACGTCGCGCACTCGCGCGAGCGCATCGCGGTGCTGACGCTCGTCGTCGGCTTGTCCTGGTGCGCCATGGGACTCGTGGAATGGAGTCGCCGGCCCGCGGACCGGATCGGGCCCCTCATGGTCTTCGTCGGCTGCGCGTGGTTCGCGGGCCGGCTGACCTACTCCGACGTTCCGCTGCTCCACACGATCGGGGGCTTCCTGGGCGTGTTGTTCTTCGCCGTTCTGGGACATGTCCTGCTTGCGTTTCCCAGCGGACGCCTCGAGGGCCGGCTCCCACGCTTCCTCGTGGCCGCGGCGTATGTGGACACGGTCGTCGTGATCGCGATCGCAAGCCTGTTCGACAAGGGGAGCCCCGGCGATCCGAGGAACCTTGCACTCGTCGATGCGAATCGCGTGGTGGCCCACGCCTTGACGAACACGATCCGCGGGATCGGCATCGCGTTGTTCCTTGCCGGGCTCGCGCTCCTTGCGGATCGCTGGCGGCGCGCGACGCCGCGCTGGCGACGCGTGTTCGCGATCGTTTTCTGGACCGGCGCGGCAGCCGCCGCCGCCTCCGCGGTCAGCATCTTCGAAGAGGCGCCTTATAAGGCAGTCGGGCCTGTCGCGGCCGCTGCGTATCTCGTCATTGCCGCGGTGCCGCTGGCGCTGACGGTCGACCTCCTCCGCAGCAGGCTCGCACGCGGTGCGGTCGCAGAGTTGGTCGTGCAGCTGCGAGAAACGCGTGGTCCGGGGAAGCTGCGCGACGCGCTCGCTCGCGCCTTACACGACCCATCGCTCTCGCTCGCCTACTGGCTTCCCGAGCGAAGCCGCTACGTCGATGTCGACGGAAGACCTATCGAGCTGCCGACTGGCGGAGACTCGCGAGTCGCGACCATCATCGAACGAGAGGGCCGGCCTGTCGCGGCGCTCGTTCACGATGCGACGCTCCACGACGAGCCCGACCTCGTCGAAGCCGTCGGCGCCGCCGCGGGCCTCGCACTCGAGAACGAGCGGCTGCAGGCCGACCTGCGCGCGCGCCTCGAAGACCTGCGGGCGTCGCGTGCGCGCATCGTCGACGCCGCCGATGCGGAACGTCGGCGACTCGAACGGAACCTCCACGACGGCACTCAGCAGCGGCTCGTCTCGGTGTCGCTGGCTCTCGGGCTGGCGGAGTCGAAGCTCGGGTCGGAACCCGAGGCGGCGCGTCAGATCATCGAGGAAGCACGGCAGGCGCTCGGAGCGGCGCTGCACGAGCTCCGTGAGCTCAGCCAGGGCATTCATCCCGCGATCCTCACCGAGCGCGGTCTCGGCCCCGCATTGCAGGAGCTCGTCTTTCTTGCGCCCGTCTCGACCGAGCTAGCCGTTCCGCCTGACGAGCGCCTGCCTGGGCCGGTCGAGGCGGCGGCGTACTACATCGTTGCCGAAGCGCTCGCGAACGTCGCGAAGTACGCGTCCGCTGACACCGTGTCGGTCACGGTCGAGCGGAGCAACGGGCTCGCGCATATCGAGATCGCCGACGATGGTGTTGGCGGCGCCGATCCGGCGCAGGGCTCCGGCCTGCGCGGCTTGTGCGATCGCGTGGAAGCGCTGGGCGGCACGCTCGCGGTCGAGAGCCCGCCCGGGAGCGGCACACGACTGAGAGCGGAGATCCCGTGCGAATCGTGATTGCGGACGATTCGGTCCTGCTGCGCGAAGGCGTGTCACGCCTGCTCGCCGAAGCCGGCTTCGACGTGGTCGGTCAGGCCGGCGACGCGGACGAGCTGCTCCGCGAGGTCGCCGACAAGAACCCCGACGTCGCGATTGTCGACATCCGCATGCCGCCCACGCACACCGACGAAGGGCTGCGCGCCGCCCGTGAGCTGCGCACTCGCCATCCGAAACTCGGAGTGCTCGTGCTCTCGCAGTACGTGCGCCCGAGCTACGCCTTCGAGCTGCTGGCGGACAACGCGAGCGGCGTCGGCTACCTGCTCAAGGACCGCGTCTCGGACCTGCGGGAGCTCACCGACGCCGTCAAGCGCGTCGGCGCGGGAGGATCCGTACTCGATCCGTCCGTGGTCTCTCAGCTCGTCGGCCGCCGCCGCCCGGGCCACGACCCGCTCGACGACCTCAGCGACCGCGAACGGGAAGTGCTCGCGCTCATGGCGGAAGGCCGTTCCAACCGCGCCATCGCAGAACGACTCTTCATCGCCGAACGCACGGTCGAGAAGCACGTGAAGAACATCCTGATGAAACTCCGCATCACCGAGAGCCAGGCCGACCACCGGCGCGTGCTCGCCGTGCTCGCGTACCTCGGTTCGTAAAGCTCTCCTTGGGCCGGCCGCGCGCCCGCACGATGCGGGCCGGCTTGCTCGCGCGAGCCGCCGCCGCCAGCACGAGGTGTGGGGAGCCATCCCTCGTGGGATTCGTGCTAGCGCGGATCACAACTCGCGCTGGCGCGCTTCCGCTCCCGGGATACCCGCAGCGACCCTCTCCTCATCAGGAACCGGACTTTCCATACGCCGCATCGCAACCCAGAAAGCGGTCGCGACACAACACAGGAGGACAGCACAGATGCACGAACAGTCAGCAGCAGACCCGACTCTCGCGCCGCCGGTCGGCGAGCCGACCGAGTTCGATTTGCCGAGCCTCGAGCAGTCCGACGCGGCCGGCGTCGAGACCGCCCTCGCCCGCAACCGGGCCTTTGCCGCCGCGGCCGGCCACGAGGGCGTCACGGTCTTTCCCACCTTGGGTCTGCTCGTGATCGGCTGTCTCGACCCTCGCGTCGACCCCGCTCACATCCTCGGCCTCAACCCCGGGGAGGCGATGGTCGTTCGCAACCGCGGAGGACGCGTCACGCCGGAGGTGATCGACAACCTCGCCTTCGTCGGCCAGCTCGCCGAGAACGCCGTGCCGGAGGGGCCCCTGTTCGAGGTCGCGGTCATCCACCACACACAGTGCGGAGCCGCCGCCCTGGCCGACGACGACTTCCGCCGCGCCTACGCCCGGACGATCAACGCGGACGAGTCCACGCTGCGCGAATACGCCGTCCTCGACCCCGCGGCCACCGTTGCGAACGATGTCGAGCGCCTCCGCTCCGCAGAGGCGCTCTCCCCCCGCATCACGGTCTCCGGGCACGTCTACGACGTCGCCACCGGCCTCGTCGAAACGGTCATCCCCGTCCGGAGGGCGTAAGCCATGCTCGAGAGACTTGCCTCATTCGAGCATCGGAACAGGCGTCGGTTGCTGCTCGTCGCTCTGCTCGGCGTGGGGGTCGCGGTTGTGTTCGGGCTGGGGGTCGCGAAGCGGCTGAGCCCCTACGGCGACACCGATCCGTCCTCCCAGTCAGTCCAG
>JABFWJ010000418.1 GCA_013362295.1 Thermoleophilia bacterium | reverse complement strand
CTGGTCGCGATCGCGCCGCGCGGGCCGGAGCGGCCGCCCCCGACGCGTGGTCTGGCGACGGTCGTCGACCGCAGGCTGCTGCCGCTCGCGGGGATCCACGCCGCGTCGTTCGGGCTCTCGGTGATCGTCGGCAACTGGGTCGTCAGCCTCCTCCACCGGGCCGGGGGCGAGCCGGAGCGGGTGGCCGGCGTCGCGGGCGGGCTCGTGCTCTTCCTCGGCGTGATCTCGCGGCCGCTCGGCGGCCGGCTGCTCGAGCGCCCGGCGCTGATCCGGCTGAGCTTCGTCGCCTCCGGTGTGGGGGTCGCCGTGCTCGCGATCGCGAAGCCGCTTCCGCTGGCCGTCGCCGCGGCCGCGCTCGTCGGCCTCGCGGCCGGGATCCCGTTCGCGCCCGCCTTCGCGGGCGCCCAGCGGCTCCGGCCGGACGCGCCTGCGGCCGCGATCGGCTTCGTGAACATGATCGCCGCGGCGACCATCCTCGTCGGCACGCCGCTCCTCGGCCTGACCTTCTCGCTGCCGGGCGACGGCCGCATCGGCTTCCTCGTCGTCGCGTGCCTCTGCTTCGCGACGACGCTCGTCGATCCCTCTACGGGCCGAGCCGGAACGGCGGATACCGGTCGGTGACCAACACGAACGCGTAGCCGACCACACGATTCGTCCACCTGAACACGCCGAGGACGTAATCGAACAGCCCACGCGGATAGCGACCGGTGAAGAGGATCGCGAACCACGCGACGATCACGGCGATCAGCACCCCGATCCAGAGGAAGAAGAGCGCGATGTAGTGCGGGATCGCGAGCAGCCACTTGACGAGCGGCAGCCAGCGGTTCAGCCCTTGCTTGGCGTCCGGATACGGGAAGTCGAGCGCGACTGCCTGGCGCTCGTCGGTCGACGGATAGCGGTCGTCCATCAGCGCGAGATAGACGCCGACGCGGTTCTCGAAGCGCAGCAGCTCGAGGTTCCAGTCGAACCACCAGCGCGGGTACTTCTGCCGGAAGAGGATCATCAGGAGCGGCCCGAGAACGAGGAGCCCTCCGGCCCCGGCGGCGACCGTCCACGTCTGCCTGCCGGATTCGAACGTGCTGCTCTGGCTCCCGCCGACGGTTGCGAGCACGATCACGACCGGGATCGCGACGATCAGCCTGAACGCGGTCGTGAGCCGGTTGAGATCGCGCTCGGGGTACTCGACCGCGAGCTGCACGGGGTACGGGGCGCCTGCTTCCATGGCTACCTGCCTCCTCGTCGAGCGGGACCCCGCGTCGCGAAGCCTACGCCAGCAGGCGGCGATCGCCGGTGATGCGGCGTACTTCCTCGAGCGTCGTCACGCCGGCGAGCGACTGGCGGATGCCGTCCTCGCGCAGCGTGCGCATCCCCGCGGCGACGGCGGCGTCGAAGATCTCGTCGGTCGAGCCGTCGAGCAGGACACGGCCGAGCCCGTGCACCGGCATCAGCTCGTAGAGCGCGACGCGACCGGAGTAGCCGGTGTTGCCGCACTGCAGGCAGCCCGCGGCGCGGTAGAGCGTCGGGTTGGCGCCCGCGGAGATGAGATTCATCGACATGGCCTGCTCCTGGGTCGGCTCGTACGGCTCGCGGCAATGCATGCACAGCCGGCGCGCGAGGCGCTGCGAGACGATGCAGTTGATCGAGCCCGCGAGCAGGTCGGGATCGACGCCGAGGGTGCGCATGCGCGCAATCGCGCTCGCGGCGTCGTTCGTGTGCAGCGTCGTGAGGACGAGGTGGCCGGTCATCGCGGCCTGGATGGCGATCTTCGCCGTCTCCTCGTCGCGGATCTCGCCGACGAGGATCACCTCAGGGTCGGCGCGCAGGATCGTGCGCAGCCCGCGGCCGAAGGTGAGGTTGATCTTGCCGTGGACCTCCATCTGCATCACGCCGGGCAGCTGATACTCGACGGGGTCCTCGATCGTGGCGATCGAGCGCAACCCGTCGTTCAGGCGGTCGAGTGCGGCGTACAGCGTCGTGGTCTTGCCCGAGCCGGTGGGGCCGCAGCTGATCACCGCGCCGTGCGGCTGCTCGATCGCGTGCGTGAACACGGCCTCCATCTCGGGGCTCATCCCGAGGCGCGGCAACTCGAGCTTCGACTCGCGCCGCAACACGCGCAGCACGACCTGCTCTCCGTGCTTGGTCGGGAGGACGGCGGCGCGCACGTCGACGGGATTGCCGGCGATGTAGACGACGAACGAGCCGTCCTGGGGCATGCGCTTCTCCGCGATGTCGAGCTGCGCCATCACCTTCACGCGCGCGGCGGTCGCGTTCTGCAGGCGCTTGTCGATCGGCGGCTCGTCGCGCAGGACGCCGTCGACGCGGAAGCGCACGAGCACTTCGCGCGGCTGCGGGTTGAGGTGGATGTCGGACGCGCCCGAGTTGACGGCGCGGCCGATCAGGTCGTTGACCAGGTCGAGCGCGCCGTCGGCGACGCTCTCGTCGTCGACCTGCTCGAACTCGGGCGCGCGGTCGCTGACGGCGACCGTCAGCCGGTAGGCGCGCTGGATCGTGGACTCGAGTGCGTCCGCCGAAGCGACCGCGAGCGTGAAGCCGAGGCCGAGCGCAAGCCGCAGCTCGTCGGTCGTGCGCAGATTCGTCGGGTCGGCGACGGCGACCTGGACGTGGTGCTCGTCCACGTACCGGACCGGCAGCGCCTGGTGGCCGATCGCAAAGCCTTCCTGGAGGAGCCCCGCGGCGCTCGCGTCGACCGCGGTCTGCGCGAGGTCGACGAAGTCGAGCCCGTACTGCTCGGCGAGCGCCTCCGCGATCGCGCGCGGTGTCGCCCAGCGCTTCTCGACGAGGATCTCGCCCAGCCGCCTGCGCAGCACCGGCTGGAGCTCGAGCGCCTGGTCGACGTGTTCCTGCGTCGCGTGCCCGGCCCGCACGAGCAGCTCCCCGAGACGGAGCACAGGGGTCGGCTGAGGGACGGCGGCGGCCTCCACGCCTTCCCTATCGGCGCCCGGGCGGCCGGACCTGAGTCCGCCGCCTGGAGCGAACCGCCATGTCCGGTGTCAGACACGCGCGCAGAACCGTCACGGAAGAGCCAGGGGAGTGTGACGGGCCGTCCACAGCCCGCGCGATCTGGCTCGCCGCCACGGGTGGGCGGCGTGGCTCGACCGGCCATGGCCGGTGTCAGACACCGGCCTGGAAACGCTTGAATCTGGTTCGGCTGCGCCGAATCAGATTCAGCGAGCGCCCGAATCTGATTGCGCGCAGCGCAACCAGATTCGAGCAGTCAGGTGTTCAGACGCCCAGTAGCAGCGCCAGCAGCGCCTTCTGCACGTGCAGGCGGTTCTCGGCTTCGTCCCAGATCGCGGAGCGATCGCCGTAGAGCACGTCGGCCGTGATCTCCTCGCCCGGATGGGCGGGCAGGCAGTGCATGACGAACGCCTCGGGCGAGGCGTGGGCGAGCAGCGCGGCGTCGAGGCGGTAGGCGTCGAGGTCGCGGATCCGGCGGTCGTGCTCCGCCTCCTGGCCCATGCTCACCCAGGTGTCGGTGACGATCACATCTGCGGAGCGAACCGCCTCGCGCGGGTCGCGGACGAGGTGCACGTCCACCGCCGGCTCGTACCCCGGCGGGCAGGCCGCGACGACCTCGTACCCGAGCAGCAGGCCCAGGCGGGCGAGCGACGTGCAGACGTTCGACCCGTCGCCGACCCAGGCCACGTGCACGCCCTCGAGCGAGCCGAGCCGGTCGCGCATCGTCAGCGCGTCGGCGAGCGCCTGGCACGGATGCTCCTCGGCGGTCAGCGCGTTGATCACCGGGATCGACGCCCAGTGCGCCCACTGCTCGAGCTCTTCGTGCGAGTGCACGCGCACCGCCAGCGCGTCGAGGTAGCCCGACAGCGCGCGCGCCGTGTCCGGCAGGGACTCGCCGCGCGAGAGCTGCAGCTCCTCCGGCGCGAGGTGGATCGCCGCGCCGCTGAGCTGGGCCATCCCGGCCGAGAACGACACCCGCGTGCGCGTCGAGTGCTTCGCGAAGTACAGGCCGAGCGTCGCGCCCGGCAGCAGCGGCTGCTTCGGCGCGAGCCTCAGCTCGACGGCTCGGTCGAGGATCGCCTCGGCCTCGGCCGGCACGAGATCCGAGCTGCGGAGGAAGTCGCGACCGGCAAGGGAGATCTCCAGGGGGGTGGTCAAGTCCAACGCTCCTTTGCGGCGGCGACCGCATGCGTGACATCGCCGAGCCGGTTGCCCGCCGGTGGCGCTTCGAAGGTTCCCGCCCGCACCTGACCCGCGATCTGCTCGTGCGCGTCGCGGAACGGCGCGCCCTCGCCGACGAGCGCCTCCGCGGCGTCGGTCGCGCGCAGCAGAGGATCGGCACTCGCAGCCGCGAGGCGCTCGCGGTCGAACTCGAGGCCGGCGACCAGCACGGCCAGCGCGCCGAGCGCGCCCGCGACGTCCCGGCGCGCGGCGAAGACCGGCGGCTTGTCCTCCTGCAGGTCGCGGTCATAGGCGAGCGCGAGCGACTTCACGGTTGCGAGCAGACCCGTCAGCCGCCCGATCGCGGTCCCTGCCTTGCCGCGCGCGAGCTCCGCGACATCGGGGTTCAGCTTCTGCGGCATGATCGACGACCCGGTCGCCGCCTCCTCGGGTAGACGGGCGAAGCCGAACTCGGTCGTCGTCCAGAGGACGAGCTCCTCGCCGATGCGCGAGAGGTGCGTGAACAGCACCGCCGTCGCGTACAGATAGTCGAGCGCGAAGTCGCGGTCCGCGACGGCGTCGATCGAGTTTCGCATCTGGTTCGGCGGCGGCGGGATCGGGAGGGTCGAGCCTGCGAGCGCGGCCGCGCCGAGGGGCGACGGCTCGGCCTGCGCCGCGGCGAAGGCGAACCGGGCCCGGTCGCGCTCGAGCATCTCGACCCACGCGAGCAGGTGGTGGCCGAGGGTGACGGGCTGCGCGCGCTGCAGGTGCGTGTAGCCGGGCATAGCCGTATTCGCTTCCTCCTCGGCGCGCGCGAGGACGGTGCGCGCGAACTGCGTGAGCGCGGCGTCCGCCTCGGCGCATGCGTCGCCGACGTAGAGCCGGAACGCGGCGGCGACCTGGTCGTTCCGCGAACGCCCGGCGTGGATCTTCCGGCCGACGTCTCCGAGTTGGCGCTCGATCGACGAATGCACGTCCTCGTCGCTCTCGTCGATCTCCTCGATCGCGGCGAGCTTCTCGGTCACCTCTGCGAGCTCCGCTTCGTCGAGGATGCCCGCGGCGTGGAGCCGTTGCGCATGCAGCAGCGTGGCTGCTTTGTCGTAGGGCAGAAGCGCTTGATCGTCGGCGCGGAGGAAGTCCCACACCTCGGGAGCGAGCTCGCCGCCGACGCGTCCCGACCACAACTTCACGGCGACCATCCGAGCGCGGCGAGCATGCGTCGCGCGTCTGCGATGTCATTGGTCTTCAGGGCGAGCTGCCCGATGCGGTCCGCCGCGGTGAACGCCGTCTCGCTGCGCTCCATGCTCAGCCTCTCGGGGTCGTACGTGACGCCGTCGCCGCGCGTGTCGAGGATCGTGTAGTCGTCGCCTCGGCGCAGCTCGATCGTCACCTCCCCGGTGACGGCGGGCGCGACCCACCGCTGCAGTGCGTCGCGCAGCATCAGCGCCTGCACGTCGAACCAGCGTCCCTCGTAGAGCAGCCGGCCGAGCCGCCGTCCTTCGTCGGCGTAGCGCTCGAGCGTCGCCTCGTTGTGAATCGCGGAGAGCAGTCGCTCGTAGGCGATGTGGAGCAGCGCCATGCCGGGGGCCTCGTAGATGCCGCGGCTCTTCGCCTCGATGATCCGGTTCTCGATCTGGTCGCTCATCCCAAGGCCGTGCCGCCCGCCGACGGCATTCGCCGCGCGGATCAGCGCGACGGGGTCATCGGTCGCGACGCCGCCGACTGCGACGGGGAAGCCGCGCTCGAACGCGACCGTCACCGTCTCGGGTTCGATCCCAGGCGACCATGGGGCGACGCCCATGATCGGCTCGACGATCTTCATCGACGTCTCGAGCAACTCGAGGTCCTTCGCCTCGTGTGTCGCACCGAGCATGTTCGCGTCGGTGGAGTACGCCTTCTCGACAGACGTGCCGTGCGGCAGCCCGCGTTCAGCAAGCCACTCGCTCATCTCCTTGCGCCCGCCGAGCTCCTCGACGAATGCGGTGTCGAGCCACGGCTTGTAGATGCGCAGGTGCTCGTTGACGAGCAGCCCGTAGCGGTAGAAGCGCTCGATGTCGTTGCCCTTGTAGGTCGAGCCGTCGCCCCAGATGTCGACGCCGTGCTCGGCCATCGCCCGGACGAGCATCGTCCCGGTGACCGCCCGGCCGAGCGGCGTGGTGTTGAAGTAGCGCTTGCCGGCCGTCTGGATGTGGAACGCGCCGCATTGCAGTGCGACGATCCCCTCGCGCGCGAGCGCGTGCTTGCAGTCGACCAGCACCGCTTCCTCGGCGCCGAACAGCCGCGCCTTCTCGGGGACGGCGTCGATGTTCGGCTCGTCCTCCTGGCCCAGGTCGGCGGTGAACGCGTACGGGACCGCACCGTTCTCGCGCATCCACGCCAGCGCGCAGCTCGTGTCGAGCCCGCCCGAGAATGCGATTCCGACCCGCTCGCGGACCGGCAGCGTGCCGAGGATCACGCCGGTCTTCTGGACGACGCTCACAGGTGGCTCCGCAGTTCGGCGTCGAGCTCGGCCGGCGTGATCGAGTCGGCGCACGCGACGAAGACCGTGTTGTCGCCGGCGATCGTTCCGGCGATCTCCGGCAGCGCGGCCGCGTCGAGTGCGTCGGCGAGCGCGGCCGCGAAGCCGCGCGGCGTCTGGACGACGAGGATCGTCCCGGAGGGTGCGGTCGCGCCCATGTACTGGCGGAGCGCCGAGGCGAGCTCCTCGATGCGGCGCAGGTCGGCGGCGCCGGGCAGCGCGTAGACGAGCCTGCCCTCGCCGTTTCGCACCTTGACCAGGCCGAGCTGCGCGATGTCGCGCGAGACCGTGGCCTGCACGGCGTCGATCCCGTTGGCGCGCAGCGCCTCCGCGACCTCGGCCTGCGTGTGCAGACGCTGCTCGCGGACGAGGCGCAGGATCGCGCCCTGCCGCTCGAACTTCGTCGTCACAGGATCTCCTTCAGCGTCGTGATGGCGAGGTCGGCGTCGTCCGCCGAGAGCGTGAGCGGCGGCGTCAGGCGCAGCGTCGTCGGCCCTGCGGTGCCGACGACGAGGCCCCTGGCGAGCGCAGCGTCGACGACCGGCGCGGCCGGGCCGTCGAGCTCGACCGCGAGCAGGAGCCCGAGGCCGCGCGTGTTCGGCAGCGCGGCGGCGAAGCGGTCGGAGAGCGAGCGCACGTGCGCGAGCAGGTCGTCGTCGACGGTATCCACGACCGCGCAGGCCGCCGCGCAGGCGACGGGGTTGCCGCCGAACGTCGAGGCGTGGTCGCCGGGCTCGAACGCGGTGGGGGCGTCATGGCCGACGAGCAGCGCCCCGATCGGGAGGCCGTTTGCGAGGCCCTTGGCGAGCGTCAGCGCGTCCGGCTTCACGCCCAGGCGCTCCCAGGCGAAGAACGCGCCGCAGCGCCCGACGCCGGTCTGCACCTCGTCGAAGACGAGCAGCGCGCCGTGACGATCGGCCAGCGCTCGCGCCTCGGCGAGCGTCTCGGCGCTCAAGAGGTGCACCCCGCCCTCGCCCTGGACCGGCTCGAGCAGGATCGCTGCGGTGTCGCCGCCCACGTGGCCGGCAAGCGTGTCGGGCGTCGCGAAGGCCGCGCCCGGGAGCAGCGGCTCGAACGGCGCCCGCTTCGGCGGCTGGCCGGTGACCGAGAGCGCGCCGAGCGTGCGTCCGTGGAACGAGCCCTCGAGCGCGACGAGGCCGCTGCGGCCGGTCGCCTTGCGCGCCCACTTGAGCGCGGCCTCGATCGCCTCGGCGCCCGAGTTGCAGAAGAACGCATCCGCGCCGCCGAAGCGGTCGGACAGCTTGGCGGCGAGCTGCTCCATCGGCTCCGTGTAGAAGAGGTTCGACGTGTGCCAGAGCCGGTCGAGCTGCTCGTGCGCCGCCCTCAGCGGCGCCGGGTGGAGGTGCCCGAGCCCGACGACGGCGATCCCGCCGAGCAGGTCGAGGTAGCGCGCCCCGTTCGAGTCGATGAGCCACGAACCGTCGCCCTCGACGAACGTGATCTCCTGCCGCGCGTAGGTCGGAAGGAGATTGTGATGACTCAACACTTGTGTGGTTTCGGTCACGCGATCACCGCCGTGTTCCCGATGTGCGCCGTGATCCCGTTGCCGGCCGCCAGCGCGGCGGCGCGCAGCTTCGGGACGATGCCGCCTTCGAACGCGCCCTCGTCGAGCATGCGCGTCGCGTGGCTTGCGCCGATGCTGTCGACGATGTCGCCTTCGACGTAGAGCCCCGCCACGTCGGTGAGGAAGACGAGGCGCTTCGCGCCGAGGCCGAGCGCGAGCGCGGCCGCCGCGTCGTCGGCGTTGACGTTCAGCGGACCGACGGCGAGCGGCGCGACGACCGGCACGCGGCCGGAGGCGAGCGCGGCGAGCACCCCGTTCGGCCGGCACGGCAGCGGGTCGCCGACCCAGCCGAGCGGCGGCACCGGCACGGCGAGGAAGCCTGCGCGGTCGCCGAACACCGGTACGGCCACGTCGCCGAGCGCCCGACAGAGCTCGGCGTTCACGGCCTCCATCGACTCGCGCACGACGTCGAGCGCCGCACGCGAGGTGCGCCGCCGGCCGTGCACGAACTCGACGGGGATGGCCCGGCGCCGCATCTCCTCGGTGATCTGCGGCCCGGCGCCGTGCACGACGACGACCTCGTGTCCTTCCTCTCGGAGACCGAGAATCCGGTCCGCCGACTCGGCCGCGACCGCGCCGCCGACCTTCACGACGAGACGCGTCACGACCGGTACTCCGCGTTGATGCGAACGTAGTCGTACGAGAGGTCGCTCGTCAGGTACGTGGCGCGCCCCCGCCCGAGGCCGAGCTCCAGCTCGATCGTGCAGACGGCCCCTGCGACGTCCGGCTCGACGTTCTGCGGCGCCCCGTTCACGAGCACTGCGGTGCCGTTGTAGGAGAGCGAGACGCGCTCCGGATCGACGTTCGCGTACCCGCCGTTGTGCGGAGCCGAGCCGGCGGCCATCAGCACGCGGCCCCAGTTGGCGTCCCGGCCGAAGAGCGCGGTCTTCACGAGCGGCGACGTCGCGATGCGCTGCGCGATCGCGCGCGCCTCCGGCTCGCTCGCGGCGCCGCTGACCGTGATCTCGGCAACGAGTGTCGCGCCCTCGCCGTCGCTCACGACCTGGCGCGCGAGCTCGGAGCAGACGGTGCCGAGCGCGCGCGCGAACTCGTCGCCGCTCGCCGGTGTGCGCGCGACGGCGGCCGCCCCGGACGAGAGCAGCACGACCGCGTCGTTCGTCGAGCATTCGCCGTCCACGGAGATCGAGTTGAAGCTCGCGTCCACAGCCGGCCGGAGAAACTTGATCGCCTCGCCCGGCTCGAGCGGGTAGTCGGTCGTGACGACCGCGAGCATCGTCGCGAGGTTCGGGTGGATCATCCCGGAGCCCTTGGCCATCCCGCCGACCGTGAAGCCGTCGCCGTGGCTGACGGAGGTCTTCGGATGCGTGTCGGTCGTCAGGATCGCCTCGGCCGCGTCGTCGCCGCCGTCGGGGGAGAGAGCCGCGGCCGCCGCATCGACGCCCGCGAGCACCCGGTCCATCGGCATCGGCGCGCCGATCACGCCGGTCGAGAGGAGGACCACCTGCTCGGGCGCCAAGCCGAGCAGCGCGGCGGCGCGCTCGGCAGTTGCGACGGAGTCGGCCTCGCCCTGCGCACCCGTTGCGGCGTTCGCGATTCCAGTGTTGACGACGATCGCCTGCGGCTCGGCCCGCTCGAGGTGCCGCTTCGAGACGTAGACC
>JABFWJ010000268.1 GCA_013362295.1 Thermoleophilia bacterium | reverse complement strand
GGTGGAAGGTCAGCGAGTAGGCGAGCCCCATCAGGATGCCTAACGTCAGCCCGACCCAGCCGGCGAGGATCGCGATGTGGTTGACGCGGTCGAGCGTCGCGAGCGGCGGGAAGAAACGGAAGATCGAGCCGAAGCGGCGCGATCGGAGCTCGCGCCGCTGCACGAGGTACATCGTCCCCGCCGCCGCGGCCGTCGCCAGCCCCGCCAGGCCGGCGAAGGAAAGCGCGATGTGCGCGACGAACCACGCGCCCTGGCCCCCGGGCGGCTCGGCCTGTGGGACGAGGCCCGCGAGGTTCGCGGCGACGGTCAGCAGCGCGGCCAGCGGCGCGGCGACGAGGGTGAGGCTCACCTCACGCGCCGTCAGCTCGACCACGAGCAGCATGAGGGCGAGCGCGATCCCGGCGAAGGAGAGCGCGGGCCCGAGTCCCGTCAGCGGCGCCTGTCCCGCCGAGCGCGCGAACGCCGTCAGCGCGGCCGCGTGAGCGAGCACGCCGAGCGCGAGCGCGACGAGCACCGCGCGAACGGGCGCGCGTACCGGGCGTGCGAACGGCGCCGCGGCGAGAGCCGCGGCGCCGAGATAACAAGTCGTGGCGACGAAGTGGGCGATCGCGATCATGGCGCTCGCCCGGAATCTAACGCCCGCGACTACGGCATCCTAGCAGCGAGCTGGGTTCGCGCGCCCTCGCGGACCGCCGGGTTCCGCTGCCCCGTCACGACGAGCGTCGTCGCGCGGCCGGTGACGCGGACCACATGCGCGATCGCGATCTGCTCGGCGGGGATCCGCACGCCGCCTTCCGTCGTCGTCCGCTCGCGATAGACGTGGAACTCGTCGCCGAGCTTCACCCCTTCGCGCTCGCCGACCGCGACGATGAAGTAGCTCTGCAGCGACGCGAGCTGCGGCTCGTCGTGGATCCAGAGGATCTTCGCGGTGGGGCCGAGCTCCACCGGCGTCAGCGCGACCCGCTTCGGCGGAACGAACTCCTCGAGCGGCATCACGTACTGCCCGAGCTCCACCGGCTCGAACTGCTTGACGATCCGCACCGTCGACGCCTCGTCGCGCCCCGCCGTCTCGACGATGACGATCCCCGTCGGAACGACGACCTGGCCGACGCCCGCCAGATCGGGACCGAGTCGGTAGACGAGGAAGTGATCACCGGCGGAGGTCATCGCCTGACCCGGCACGTGCATGTACACGCGCTCCTCGTTCTGGAAGGTGTCGCGGTCGTGCGCGGCCGCGATCCCTGCGATCTCGGTGCTGCCGACGAGCGTTCCCGAGCGCTTCCGCTCGCGATCGCCGATCACGAAGGGGGCTGCGTAATACTCACCCGGCCGGACGGCCGGGCCGGGGTCGAGCGGCGATCCGTCCTGGAGCGTCGACGCGCCGACACGATGAGCAGGCAGGCGGTGGAAGAGCGTGGGGCCCGTGGACTCGACCTCCATCTCCGTGACACCCGTGTCGCCCGGCGCCGCCTGATCGGAATTCGACGCGACGGCGATTCCCGGTTCCGCGAGCGCACCCGCGCCCGGAAGCCGCAGCACTTCGCCAGGATAGATCCAGTGCGGATCCTCCACGACGTCGGTGTTCAGCCGGTAGATCTCCGGCCAGAGGAACGGGTCGCCCAGATAGATGCGGGCGAGATCCCAGAGCGTGTCGCCCGCCTTGACCTTGTGCGTCGACGGTCGCGAGCTGGTGTCCGCGGGGGTCGACCGTGCCGTGGAATCGGGCTGCTGCGCGCGGAGCGCCGCCGGCGTGGAGAGCACGAGCGCCAGCGCGAAGGAGCACCGGAGAGCGCGCGACGACGACGTTCGGATCAGGCTTCGCGAGGACTGTGACGTCATGAACGGATTGCCGGCAGGTGAAGAGCTCCCGAGGGAACGGGCAGACGACCGGCCTGAGGGCCGACGCTAGCTATCGGGAGGACGCGGCGGGGGGCCCAAGGTAACGCCCGCTTGGCCTTGCGCGACGGGAAACGAAACCGCCGGCTGCCTGTCGGGCAGCCGGCGGCGCATTGCACGCGACGCTCAGAACGGGAGGTCGTCGTCCTCGTCGTTCAGCGCGCCGGGGAAGTCCTCGAAATCCTCGCCGGCCTTGGTCGCCGTCGCGGCCTTCGCCGGCGCGGGCGCAGACCGGGCACGCTGCGGCGCGGAGCCGCTCTCGCCGTCGTAGTCGCCGCCGCCGGACCGGCCGCTGAGCATGATCAGCTCACGCACGTTGATCTCCGTGCTGTAGCGGGTCTGCCCTTCCTTGTCCTGCCACTGGCGGTACTCGATGCGGCCTTCGACGTAGAGCTTGTCGCCCTTCTTCACGTACTTCTCGACGATGTCGGCGAGCTGCGACGTCTTCGTGTTCCAGACGACGCAGCGATGCCACTCCGTCTTCTCCTGACGGTCGCCCGCCGGGCCATTCCACGATCGGCTCGTCGCGAGCGAGAACGTCGCGACCCGATTTCCACCGCTCGTCGAGCGCACCTCGGGATCGTTCCCGAGGTTGCCGATCAACGTCACCTTGTTCAGACTCCGGCTCACGATTCCTCCTGGGCGAGAGAAAGGGTTTGCTCGCCGGGCATAATATGGGCGCGCCTTCTTGGGCGCGCAAAC
>JABFWJ010000238.1 GCA_013362295.1 Thermoleophilia bacterium | reverse complement strand
TCGCGACGGGCCGCTGCTCGTCGATCCGCGCGGCACGGTCGAGCGTGACGTCGCCTTCGACGCGGACCGCGCGGCGCGCCGTCTCGACCGCCGCGCTGCGATCCGCCGGCCGGGCCTGCGGCTGGGCCCAGGCTGCGAGCGCGGCGACGCGATCCGCGGCCTCCTGCAGGCGGGCTTCGTCGACGCGCGACGCGAGTGCGGCCCGCAGGCGCTCGACGTCGTCCTCGCCGACGTCGTGCCCGACGATCACCGCGTCGCACCCTGCCTGCAGAGCGCGCACGCCTGCCTCCTCGATGCCGAACAGCGCGCTCACGCCTTTCATCTCCAGCGCGTCGGCGAGCACGACGCCGTCGAAGCCGAGCCGCTCGCGCAGCAGCGCGCCGATCACGGCCTGGTCGACGGTTGCCGGCAGCTCGGTGACGCGGATGTGCGCGGTCATGATCGATCTCACGCCGGCTTCGATCGCTGCGGCGAAGGGCGGCAGGCCGCACTCGAGATCGCCGCGCAGCGTGGGCAGCTCGAGGTGGGAGTCCTGCTCGGTCGAACCGTGCCCCGGGAAGTGCTTCGCGCAGGCGGCCACGCGCCGGCTCTGCGTGCCGCGGACGAAGGCGGAGACATGGCGCGCGACGAGCGTCGCGTCCGAGCCGAACGCCCGCGAGCCGATCACCGGGTTCGCCGGCACGTTCACGTCGGCGACGGGCGCGAGGTTCCAGTTCACGCCGACAGAGGCGAGCTCGGAGGCGATCGATGCGGCGATCGCCTCCGTCGCCTCGACGTCGTCGACCGCGCCGAGCGCTGCGGCGCCGGGGTACGAGCTGCCGGTCTGCCACTCGAGCCGCGTGACGTCCCCGCCCTCCTCGTCGATCGCGAGGAGGAGGTCCGGGCGCTCGGCGCGGAGGGCGGCGCAGAGCGCGGCAAGCTCGTCGTGCGACGGAACGTTGTAGGCGAACAGGACGATCCCGCCCCCGCCGCCCGCGAGGAAGCGGCGGGCCCAGTCGGGCACGTCCGCGCCCGGGAAGCTCGGGAAGATGCAACGAGCCGCGAGCTCGTTCATCCCCGGACCGCGCCCGCGGTGAGCCCGAACGCGATCCGGCGTTGTACGAGCAGGAAGAAGACGATCACCGGGATTGCGGTCAGTGTCGAGGCCGCCATCAGCGCGCCCCAGTCCGTGTGGCGGCTGCTGCCGAGGAAGTACGAGAGCCAGACGGTCACCGTCTGCTTCTGCTGGTCGTTGAGGAGGACGCGCGCGAAGATGTACTCGTTCCACGTCGTGATGAACGCGAACACGGACGTCGCGACGAGCCCCGGCCCCATCAGCGGCAGCAGGATCTTCACGAAGACGCCGAGCCGCGTCGAGCCGTCGACCATCGCGGCCTCCTCCAGGTCCTTCGGGATGCCGAGCAGGAAGCCGCGCAGCGTCCAGACGCAGAAGGGGAGGACGAACGTCATGTACGTGACGATCAGCCCGCTCAGCGCGTTCACTTGGTGGTAGCGCGCGAGCACGACATAGAGTGGGATGATCAGCCCGGCCTGCGGGAGCATTTGGATTCCGATCACGAGCACGACGAAGAGCTTGCGGCCGCCGAAGCGGTAGCGGGCGAGCGCGACGGCGGCCAGGAACGCCAGCACGATCGAGATCGCGACCGTGACGCTGACGACGATCAGGCTGTTCTTCACGTCGTCCCAGAAGAACGGCCGGTCGATCGCGTCGCGGAAGTGCGCGAGCGTCGGGTGCAGCGGCAGCCAGGTCGGTTTCTCGCCGACGATCTGGTCGTCGGTCTTGAACGCCGTCGAGATCATCCAGAAGACCGGGAAGACCATCACGACGAACACCACGAGCCCGACGATGTTCCACCCCGTCTGCCGGAGGCGGCGACCTCTGCGGCGCGCGGTCACTGAACCGCTTCTCCCATCCGCACCATCTTCCGTACGTAGACGACGCTCAACGCGGCGACCATCAGCAGCATCAGGATCGAGATCGCGGCGCCGCGCCCGAAGTCGCTCTTGAAGTAGCCCTCCTCGAAGAGGTAGATGCTCATCAGGTAGTTGCCGGACGTGATCTTCGACTGACCGATCAACAGGTACGGCTGCGTGAAGACGCCGAAGTCCCAGATGATCGAGAGGCTCGTCAGGATCAGGACGATCGGTCGCAGGATCGGCAACGTGATGTCGAGGAAGATGCGCCACGAGCGCGCGCCGTCGACCTCCGCCGCCTCGACGAGGTCGCCCGGCACCTGCGCCAGCCCGGCGTAGAGCGTGATCACGACGAACGGCAGCGCGCCCCACACGATCAGCAACGTGACGAGGCTCAACTGCGAGAACGTCGTCACGTACCAGTCGTGGTGGAAGAAGTTCCCGACGTGGAGCTCCGTCAGCACGTAGTTGACGACACCGTTCTCGAAGTTCGTCATCCAGTACCAGACCTGGACCGCGACGACGACCGGCATCGACCAGACGAGCACGAGCCCGGAGCTGAGGAGCACGCGCACGACGGCGCTCACGCGCACGAGCAGGAGCGCGATCGCCATCCCGAGCACCATCGTCAGCACGACGTTCGCCGTGGTGAAGACGACGGTGCGCAGCAGGGTGCGCCAGAAGATGGAGTCGTGCAGGACGGAGTGGTAGTTGGCGAGGCCGACCGACACCCCCGCGTGGCGGATCAGCTCGAAGAGGCCGTAGCGCTCCGTCGAGAGCTTCACGAGCCAGTAGAGCGGATAGCCGAGGATGACGCCGATCACCGCGACCACCGGCAGGATCAGCGCGTAGGGAACGGCCGCGTGCGCGGCGCGAACCCCGAGACGACGCCGCCGCCGGGACGTCCCCAAGAGCGTCCCGGCGGCGGCGTTACTGCTGGAATCGAGCACAGCTTTCGACTGGTTCAGCTCAGGACTGGTTCAGCACCGATGCGATGTTGTCGCTGGCCGAGTTCGCTGCCTGCTTGACCGACAGCTTGCCGCTCAGGATCTGCGCCAGCATGTTGCGGAGGACGTTCCCGTTCTCGACGTCGACCCAGTGCTTGGCGGTCGGGACGAACCAGCTGCGCGACGCCGCCCGCTCGTTGACACTCGCGCCGAGCAGGTTGGTCGCGTTCGGGATGTTGCCCTTCGCCTGCAGTGCCTTCTCGGAGGCCGTGCTGGTGAAGTCCTTGATCCAGTCGCTCGCGAGCGCCTTGTTCGGGCTGTTCGCGGGCACCGCCAGGTCGGAGCCGCCGAGGAAGCCCGGGATCGCCTGGCCCTTGACGCGGCCCGGCATCACGAACTGCGCCGTCGCGGACTTGAACTTCGCCCCGACGCAGCAGGTGAACCAGCTCGGGCCGAGCATCGACGCCGCGCCCCCCTGCGCATAGACGTCGTACGGGTTCGGGTGCGTCTCGTCCGTCGTCTTGCTCGCCCGCGAAGTCGCGTTGAAGAAGTTCTTGTACGCGGTGAGGCCGGCGATCGACTTCGGCGAGTTGAGCAGGCCCTTCCACTTCCCGCTCACCTGCGTCGCGATCCCGCCGCCGTAGTCGAAGACGAAGCTCATCGCGACGTACCAGTCGGTGCCCGCGATGTAGAGCGGCGAGAAGCCCTTCTTCGAGTTCGCGGCGAGCAGCTTCTTGGCGTCGGCCACGTACTCGCCCGTCGTCGCCGGCAGCTTCGAGATGCCCGCCTTCTTGAACAGGTCGCTGCGATAGGTCACGACGCGAGAGCCGGCGTAGTACGGAACGCCGTAGACCTTGCCGCCGAACTTCCCGGAGGCGGCGAGACCCTTGAGCCAGTTCGCCGAGTTGTCGAACGCCGACTTGTCGAGGGGTGCGAACGCGCCGGCGGCCATGTACTTCGTCATCTCGGTGTTGCCCATCTCGATCACGTCCGCGCCGCCGCCGCCTGCGAGCGTGGCGTCGAACTTCTGCAGGTGATCGCCCCAGTTCTGATACTGGACGTTCACGGTCGCTCCCGCATGATCGGACTGGAACTGCTTGTTCGCCGCGGCGACGATGTCCGGCCAGCCGGACTGCGCGTCGACCTGCAGCCACACGGTGATGCTGTTCGCCGCCGCTCTCTTGGTCGCGCCGGACGTCGCAGCCGTCAGCGCGGCGGCGAGGACGACGACGAGCGAGAGCGCGACGATGCTGCGTCTCTTCATCTGGATGCCCCCAGAGTCAGGCGGCTCTGTCGCCGCGATTGGTACAGACCACTGTCCACTGCGCCGCATGCTCTCACAACATCGGCCAGCTTGTCAATACCAATTGTTGAAACTGGTCATGACCTACCGGAAGGCGGCCGCGATCGACACGGGCGAGGCGCCGCCGACGTTGATCTCGGACACGATCCGGTAGCGGTCGCCGCGATAGGTCGAGTTCGTGAACTCGACGACGTCGCCGCTCGAGGCCCGGGTCACCCGCTCGAACAGGAGGGCCGGCGAATGGAGCGGCACGCCCAGCACCTCCGACTCCTCCTCGTTGGTGACCGTGGGCTCGACGATCTGCGTGCCGCCGACGATCGAGATCCCGTACCGGTCCGCGAGCAGGTCGTAGAACGAGTTCTCCTCGAGGTCGGTCGCCGTCAGGCCCGGCACGAGCGAGGCGCGCGTGTGCAGCAGCTCGATCGCCATCGGCTCGCCGTCTGCGAGCCGGAGGCGCTTGACCGACAGGACCAGCTCGGACGGCGAAACGTGGAGGATCCGTCCGAGCCGTGCGCCGGCCAGTTCGACGTGAAGCGCGAGTGTGCGGCTCGCGGGCGTGAGCCCCCGGGCGCGCATGTCGTCGCTGAACGACGTGATGTCGATGCCCTTGGCGACCTTCGGCTCCGCGACGAACGTCCCCGCGCCGCGGCGCCGGACCAGGTAGCCCTCCCGGACGAGCTCGTCCAGGGCGGCGCGGACGGTGAGCCGCGAGACCCCGAGGTCGTGCCCGAGCTGGCGCTCGGCCGGGATCGAGTCCCCGACGTTCAGAGGCTCGATCAGCTCGAGCACGCGCTCGCGCGTCTCGCGCTGCTTCGTCACGGCACCGCGACCAGCTCCGGCGCCCCGGCCGCGCTCAGGCGGTCGCCCGTCACCGGGTCGTAGTAATGGAAGCGCGCGGGATCGACCGCGAGCTCGAGCGTCCCACCGATCCGCGCGGCGGTGCGCGCGTCGACACGGGCGGTGAAGAGCGCCCCCGTGCCGGGGAGCAAACCCTGATCCGAAGCGGCTTCGAGCACCTCCGCGGTCACCGGCGCGGCGTCCACCGTGAAGAACACGTGGGCGTCCGAGCCGAGCTCCTCGAGCACGGTCACCTGCACGCGAATCGTCGGCAGACCGGGCGCGAACGCGGCGTCCTCGAAGCTCTCGGGCCGGATCCCGAGCACGAATCGCCGTTCGGCGCGCGGACGCCCCACGGGGACGCTGAACTGGCCGAAGCGCACCGCGCCGTCCTCGTAGGTCGCCTCGACGAGGTTCATCGCCGGCGAGCCGATGAACGCGGCGATGAACAGGTTGTTCGGGCTGGCGTAGAGCGCCTGCGGCCGGTCGCACTGCAGGATCTTCCCGTCACGGAGCACGGCGACGCGTTGCCCGAGGGTCATCGCCTCGGTCTGGTCGTGCGTGACGTAGACCGTGGTGACGCCGAGCCGCTGGTGGAGCTGCGCGAGCGAGGCGCGCATGCCGACGCGCAGCTTCGCGTCGAGGTTCGAGAGCGGCTCGTCGAGGAGGAACGCCTGCGGCTGGCGCACGATGGCGCGGCCCATCGCGACGCGCTGCCGCTGGCCGCCCGAGAGCTGGGCCGGCCGCCGCTCGAGGAGCTCCGCCAGGCCGAGCAGCTCGGCGACTTCGTCGACCCGGCGCGCGATCTCCGCCTTCGGCGTCCGCCGAGCCTTGAGGCCGTAGCCCATGTTCTGCCGCACCGTCATGTGCGGGTAGAGCGCGTACGTCTGGAAGACCATGGCGATGTCGCGGCTCCGCGGCGCGAGGTCGGTCACGTCGCGATCGCCGATCGCGATCTCGCCGGCGGTCACCTCCTCGAGCCCGGCGATCATGCGCAGGAGCGTCGACTTGCCGCAACCGGAAGGCCCGACGAGGACGAGGAACTCGCCGTCCTCGATCTCGAGGGAGACGTCGTCGACCGCCGTCACGCCGCCGAAGGTCTTCGTCACCCCGGAGAGCCGGATCCCTGCCATCGGCCACGATGGTATAGACCAGACGCGCCGGACACAAGCCTTTTCGTCGAAACTGGTATTGACCAACGCCAGGACCACTTCTACACTGGCGCGGTGAGACTCGGAGTCGAAGCGGCGCTCGTCGACGGGTTACTGGTCCGTGGGGATGTCGAGCTGAGCGACGGGCGCGTGGTCGGGATCGGCCTCGCAGCTCCCAACGGCCGCGGGATTGTGGTCCCGGGCTTCGTCGATCTGCAGGTGAACGGCTTCGGCGGCGTCGACTTTCTGGACGCGGACGCCGACGGCTACCGCCGCGCGGGCGAGGCACTGCTTGAGACGGGCGTGACGGCGTACCTCCCGACGCTGATCACGACGCCGGAGCAGCAGCTCCTCGCCGCGATCGCGGAGGTGCCGGACGGCGAGGCGCGGCCGCGCGTCCTCGGCCTGCACCTCGAGGGGCCGTTCCTCTCGCCGAACCGCCTCGGCACGCACGAGGCGTCGGCGCGGCGCGATCCCGATCCCGCGCTGCTCGACCGGCTGCTCGATGCGGGCCCGGTGCGCCTGATGACACTTGCACCGGAGCTGCCGGGCGCCGAGATCCTGATCGACCGTCTGCTCGAGCGCGGCGTTGCGGTGTCGATCGGCCACACCGACGCGACGGCTGCGCAGGCGAACGCGGCGTTCGACCGCGGCGCGCGCAGCGTCACGCATCTCTTCAACGCGATGCGTCCGTTCCTGCACCGCGACCCGGGGATCGTCGGCGCGGCGCTCGCCCGCGACGACGTCGTCGTCTCGATCATCCTCGACGGCATCCACCTCGCGCCCGAGACGGCGAAGACGATCTGGCGCGCCGCGCGCGGCCGGACGGCGCTCGTCACCGACGCGATCACCGGCGCCGGCGCCGCCGAAGGCTCCTACAGCCTCGGGAACCTCGACGTGCACGTCCACGAGGGAACGGTGCGCGGGCCCGACGGCGTGCTGGCGGGCAGCGTGCTGACGATGGTCGAGGCCGTGCGCAACCTGCTCGAGCTCGGCGTGCCGCTGGAGGACGCGGTCGAGGCGGCGACCTCGACGCCCGCGCGCGTACTCGGCGAGCGCGAGCTCGGCCGGCTCGACGTGGGCCTGCCCGCCGACATCGTCGTGCTGGACGACAGCCTCGGGATCGAGCGCGTGCTGGTCGCGGGCGAAGTTCGCGTGACCGTTTAATCCAAGACGACTCAGTCACGCGAGAGTGGCCGTGTAGCGCGTTTCCGCTTCGTTGCGGCAGGTGAAAACGCGGCGGTGAGATGCGCCCTGCTCCTCGCCGCAGCGGTCGTCGCCGCGGGCTGCAACGGCGGGACGGTCGACCGGCACGCGCTGACGAACGACGCGGCGACGATCGACTCGATCAATTGCGAGGCGTGGCTGCTCTCCCGAGAGGTCGCGCGCAGCCGCGTCACCACGTACTACGCGCGCGAGCAGGCCGAGGAGCTGCAGATCCAGGCGGCGAACCTGGCCGACGCGCTCCGGCACCGGCGCACCGTCGCAGGGCTGGAGCGCCACGTGCGCGCGAGGGCCCACGACGCGGCGACATTGTCCTCGCGGCTCGGGCGTCTGCACGAGCACCCGACCGATCGCCACGCAGCACGCGCTCTCGCCGACCGCTTCAAGCAGGCGGGGAGCTGCTCGTGAGCAAGCTGCTCAACCTCGCGCTCGGCATCCTCGCGGCGATCGGCGGCTTCGTCGACATCGGCGACCTCGTCTTCAACACGGCGGCCGGCGCGACCTTCGGCTACCAGCTGCTCTGGGTGATCCCGGTCGGCGTGCTCGGGATCATCGTCTACTCGGAGATGAGCGGCCGCGTCGCGGCGGTGTCGGAGAAGGCGGTCTTCGACGCGGTGCGCGAGCGGACGGGTTTCGCCGCCGGCCTCTCGGCGCTGCTCGCGTCGGAGGTCGTGAACCTGCTCACGCTCGCGGCCGAGATCGGAGGGGTGGCGATCGCGCTGCAGCTGCTCGCCGGGCTGCCCTACCGCGTGCTGCTCGTCCTCGCCGTCGTCGCGCTGGCCGTTGTTGTCTGGACGTTGCAGCTCGAGTGGATCGAGCGCGTCTTCGGCTACGGCGGCCTGTGCCTCGTCGTCTTCGCGGTGGCCGCGGTCAAGCTGGGGCCCGACTGGGCGAAGACCGGCAACGGGTTCATCCCGCACATCGCGCAGAACAACTCGTGGCTGTACCTCTACTTCGCCGTCGGGCTGCTCGGCGCGGCCATGACGCCGTACGAGGTGTACTTCTACTCGTCCGGCGGGATCGAGGATCGCTGGACGGCCGAGGACATCGGCCTGAACCGTGCAAATGCGATCGTCGGCTATGCCCTCGGCGGCTTCCTCTCGATCGCGCTGATGATCGTCGGCGCGAGCGTGTTCCTGCGCCACGGGATCAACCCGGAGCACCTGGGCACGATCGCGCTCGGCGCCGAGCAGCCGCTCGGCAAGATCGGATTGCTGCTCGCGGTCGTCGGCATCCTCTTCGCCGTGGGCGGCGCCGCGATCGACACGGTCTTCTCCGGCGCGTACAACCTCGCGCAGTTCTTCGGCTGGGAGTGGGGCCGCTACCGTCATCCCGCAGGCGCGCCGCGGTTCGCGCTCACCTGGGTCTTCCTGCTCGTCGCCGCGCTCGCGATCGTGCTCACAGGCGTCGATCCGGTGATGCTGACGGAGTACGCGGTCATCTTCTCCGCGGTCGCGCTGCCGCTCACCTACATCCCGATCCTGCTCGTCGCGAACGATCCCGAGTACATGGGCCGCCACGTGAACGGCCGGCTGGCCAACGTCCTCGGGCTCGGCTACCTGATCGTGATCATGGTGATCGCGATTGCGGCGATTCCGCTGATGATCATCACGAACGTCGGGCAGAACTGATGGACAAGATTCACATCGGCCGCAACGTGCTCGACCACCAGCTGCTCGACAGTGACGGGCGGCGCTGCGGCAACGTCGACGATCTCGCGCTCGAGGGGAACGAGGTCGTGGCGATCCACGTCGGCCCCGGGTACTGGCAGCGGCGTGCGGGACTGCTCGGCCGGGTCGCGGGATTCATCGGCGGGTCAAACCGCGTCCGCATCCCCTGGAGCGAGGTCGAGAAGGTGGATGCGGCCGTCCGGCTCCGGCGTCCGGCGCCCGAGTACGGTCTCGGAAAGATCGACGACCGTCTCCGCCCGTACCTCGAGCGCGTCCCGGGAGCCAAGCGGTGAGGACGTTCTCGTCGCTCGTCGGCCGCAAGGTCGAGACCGAGTCGGGCCTCTCGCTCGGCCGCTGCCACGATCTGCGCGGCGAGCTCGGCCGGTCGCGACTCGAGGTGAGCGCGCTATGCGTCGGCCGCGCGGGCTGGCTCGACCGCCTCGGCATCCGCACGGGAGAGCACGACGAGGTCGCGTGGTCCGCGATCGTGCGGATCGAGGGCAGCCGAATCAACGTGCGCGACCCGTGAGCGTCGCGCCGCGAGGATGCGGTGCATCGACAATGCCGCCGCGCCGGCGACGGCCGGCACCACGAGGAACCGGGCCGAGAACACGGCGAGCACGATCGTCAGCACGAGCGCGATCACGGCGGCGCCGCGCGCGCGGCCGTCGAGGATGCGAAGCGCCGACAGGATCGCCAGCACGTACACCGCGATGAAGCACGCCGCGGTCGAGCGCACGAGGTCGTCGGTGCTGCTGATCCCTGCGACGAGCGCGCCGAGGATGAGCACGCCGACGGCGCCGATCAGCACGAGCGGGCGGCGCGGCACGGTTCG
>JABFWJ010000474.1 GCA_013362295.1 Thermoleophilia bacterium | reverse complement strand
GACGTCGAGCGTCCGCCGCGGCGGCCGCGGAGCGTGATCGGCGGCGACCAGCGCGAGGAGCAGGATCAGCACGCCGATCACGATGAAGCTGTCCGCGAGGTTGAACGCCGGCCAGTACTTCAGGTCGATGAAGTCGGTGACGTGATGCAGGCGGATGCGGTCGACGAGGTTCGACAGGCTGCCGCCGACCAGCAACCCGAGCGCCGCGGGCAGGACGGGATGGCGCGAGCCCGACCGGGCGAAGAAGACGATCATCCACACGACGGCTGCTGCCGTGACGACGGTGACGACCGCGGTCGCGCTCGCGAAGAGCCCGAACGCGATGCCCGAGTTCTGGACGTGGTGGATCGAGAGCGGCCCGAGCACATGGACCGAGTCGTCGAGCGCGAGCGACGAGGTGACGATGTGCTTGGTCACCTGGTCGGCGACGACGGCGGCGAGCGCCACCGCGACCAGGCCGGCCCACTGCCACGGGCCCGCAGCCAGTGACCGCTCCGCGACGGACACCGGCTCCAGGCCGTTCGTCCGCGATCCCACACGCACATCGTTCATCGGCCGACCTGCGGTTGACCGATGAGCCCCCGCTTCAGGCGCCGGCCGAGCCGGCGCCTGCGCTCTCCGGTGAACTCCGTCAAGCCTCCGCTCACGAGTGCTTGATGCAGGTCCTGGCCCACGGGATCGCGCGCAGCCGCTCGACGGGGATCGGCTCCCGGTCGACCTCGCAGAACCCGTAGGTACCGTCCTCGATCCGCTTCAGGGCGGCCTCGATCTCGCCGATCGTCTGCTGGGCGCGCTCGCCGATGCCTTCGTCGAGCTCGCGGTCGAACGTCGCGGACGCCGTGTCGCCGAGGTGGTTGTAGTCGATGCCGGCCTCGATGATGTCGCCGAGCTCCTCCGTGATCGATCCCGGGTTCTCGTCGTGCAGGAACTTGACGGCCTTCGTGAGCCGCTCACGCTCCTGCTCGAGCAGCGTGCGGAACTCGTCGGTGTCGATCGTGCTCAACGTTCACTCCTCTCGGGCGCCGCTCGCGGACGTGAGGCGCCGGTCGATCTCGTCTGGGTCGATCCCCTGCAGCGTGACCGTCTTGTCCCGTGACGCGTGGCCGGAAACGATCTCGACGTCGCGTGCGCTCACGTGCAACGCGTCGGCGAGCAGACGGATGACCGCTGCGTTCGCCCTCCCGTCCTCGGGGGCCGCCGCCACGCGAAGCGTCCACGCCGAGCCGTGCCGGCCGACGACTGCCGACTGGGCTGCGCCCGGCGAGACTCTCAGTTGCAGGCGCGTCGCCACGCCCGCCAGGTTACCCCCAGGCGAAGTCGCGACCCGCCCACGGCCCCTCGCCGTCGGTGTCGACGTCGCCCGGCACCGCCTGCACCGGCGGCAGCGGCGTCGGCTCCGCCGCGGCTTCCGGATCGGCCTCGGGCTCCGGCCCCTGCTGCTCGACCGGCGCTTCGAAATCGACGGCGGCGAACTCGCGCGTGTCCTGGCGCTTCGGCCACGACTCGGAGAGCTCCCCTCCGCCGCCGGCGGGCGCGTGCGCACTCGCCTCCTCGATCATCCCGAGCGCGGCCCGGAGGAGCGTCTCCATCCGGCGCACCTCGGTGAACAGGCGCTCCCGCTCGCCCTGGGCGGTCCGGGTGATCGACCGCGCCTCCTGGTGGGCCTCGGCCACGATCACCTCCGCCTCCCGCTTCGCCTGGGCCCTCGCGTCCGCCGCCGCGCGCTCCGCGGAGACGAGCGCCGAGGTCAGCAGCTGCTCGCGCTGCTTCACCTCGCCGAGCACCCGCTCGACGTCCTCGAGCTTGTCCGCAAGCTCCCCGCGCTCGCGCCAGACGTCCTCGAAGCTGTCCGCGACGTCCTCCAGCAGCTTGTCGATCTCGTCCTTCTTGTAGCCCCCGAACAGGCTCTTTCCAAGCCGTACGTGCCTGAGCTCAACGGGCGTGTAGCGCATCCTGTTCCTCCTAGTGCAGGCGGTCGAGCACCGCGAACGCGATGCGGTCGAACGCGATCAGCGCCAAGACGGCGATCATCGGTGAGAAGTCGATCGGCCCTGCGGACAGCGGCACGATTCTGCGCCAGAACCGCAGGTAGGGCTCGCACAGGTCGTAGAGGAACCGCTGAACGGGCCGCAACGAGTACGGCAGCTGCACCCACGACGTGACGATGTAGAGCAGGATCGCGAGGATGTAGACCGACACGAAGACGTCCACGAACGTCTCGATCGCCCCGATCGCGTCGAGCAGCATTGCGCCCCCTTCGCGGCAGGCGTTGCGTTTCCTACGCCTGGTTGAAGAATCCGCCCCGCTCGAGGAGGGCCGCGCGCTGTTCCGCCGAGACCTCCACGTTTCGCGGCGTCAGCAGGAAGACCTTGTCGGCAATGCGCTGCATGCCGCCGTTCAGCGCATAGGTGAGCCCGCTCGCGAAGTCGATCAACCGCTTCGAGAGCTCGTTGTCGGAGCCCTGCAGGTTGAGGATCACCGGGATCCCCTGCTTGAACTTGTCGGCGATCTGCTGCGCGTCGATGAAGCTGCGGGGCAGCACCAGATGGACGCGGACGCTCGACGGGTTCGGGACGGCCTCGATCTGGGGGCGCATCTCGCG
>JABFWJ010000466.1 GCA_013362295.1 Thermoleophilia bacterium | reverse complement strand
GGGCTGCATCGCGGCGCACGCCGTGCCGCCGAGCGCCACGCGCAGCACCTTGCCGCCGTGCACGAGCGGCTGCGCCGTGCACCGCTGCTCGCCCTCGAACGGCGCCGCGCGCGTCTCGACACGGTGCATGCCCGGCTCGGCGCGCTCAGCCCGCTCGCGACCCTGGAGCGCGGTTACGCGATCGTCCGCCGCGGCGACGAGGTCGTGCGCGCCGCCGACCAGGTCGCGCCCGGCGAGCAGATCGCCGTCCGCGTCGCCGACGGCAGCTTCGGAGCTCGCGTCGAATGAAATTCGAGGAGGCGCAGAAGGAGCTGGAGCAGATCGTCGAACGGCTCGAGCGCGGCGACGCGGGCGTCGACGAGCTGACGAAGCTCTGGGAGCGCGGCGAGGAGCTGTACAGGATCTGCGCGGAGAAGCTCGACGGTGTGCGCGGCAAGATCGAAGAGCTCGCTCGATCCACACACAGCGACGAGCCCTCAGGTTAGGATCGCCGCATGGCCGCTCCCAAGGAACTGCTCAAGCGCGTCCCGCTCTTCAAGGATCTGGACGACAAGCACATCGACACGCTCTCGCGGACGTTCACCGACCGCACGTTCTCCGCGGGCCAGGACATCACGAGCGAGGGCGGCGGCGGTGCCGGGTTCTTCATCATCGAGGAGGGCGAGGCAGTCGTGAGCGTCGGCGGCGAGGAGCGGCGCACGCTCGGCTCGGGCGACTACTTCGGCGAGGTGGCCCTGATCGACGAGGGCTCGCGCTCCGCGACGATCCAGGCGAAGACTGACGTCAAGTGCTACGGCCTGACCCCGTGGCAGTTCCGGCCGCTCGTCGAGGAGAACGCATCGATCGCCTGGCCGCTGCTCGTCTCGATGGCGCAGCGGCTACGCGAGGTCGAGCGTCAAAGCTAGCTCTTCGCCGAGCTGAACGAGGTCCTCGCCGGCGAGCGCGCGACGGCCCGACAGCGCATGCGCGGCGAACCCCTCGCGGACGATCCCGCCGAACAACTCGCAGCGCACGCCGAGCGCCGCACAGCGGCGGAGTACCGCGCCCGGCGCCTTGCCCTCGAACGTCGTCGCGTCCACGGTTCCCTCGCCGGTGACGACGAGCGCCGCCTCGCGCGCGACGTCGTCGAACCGCATCACGTCGAGCACGAGCTCGGCGCCGTCGACGAGCTCCGCGCCCATCGCCGCCAACGCCGCACCGAGTCCGCCGCCCGCACCGGCGCCGGGCAGGTCGCCGTAGGGAGCCAGCTCCTCGAGGGCCGCGAGCCGCAGCTCGAGCTCCTCGACGTCGCTCGGATCTGCGCCCTTCTGCGGACCGAACGCGCGTGCCGCGCCCCGCTCGCCGAGCAGCGGGTTGCGTACGTCGCACGCGACGCGGATGGGGATGTCTCGAAGCCAGGACCGGACGATGCCGCGCATCCCGACGCCGCCGTCAACGGTGGCGGTTCCGCCCACTCCCACGAGCAGCGACGTCGGACGCGCCGCCAGCGTCGCGAGCAGCAGCTCGCCGAGGCCGCGGCTCGACGCGCGCAGCGGATCGCGCTCCTCGCTGCGCAGCAGCGGCAGGCCGATCGCCGCCGCCGACTCGACGACCGCCGTGCCGTCGTCGAGCAGCAGCCAGCGCGCGGCCACCGTGCGGCCGATCGGGTCGGCGACGACCGCCGTGCGCCACTCGCCGCCGAGCGCGGCGTGCAGCACGTCGGCCGTTCCTTCGCCGCCGTCGGCAACCGGCGCCTCGACCACGTCGACGCCGTCGACGCGGCGCGCGCCCGACGCGAGCAGAGCGGCCGCCTCCCGCGGCGCAAAGACGCCTTTGAGGCTAGCCGGGGACGCGAGGAACTTCATCGGCGCTCTCCTCGTCGTCCATCTGCTTGAGCATCGCGTACGACAGGCCCTCCCGCGCGAGGAAGATCAGCCCGACGCCGACGCCGACGGACGCCTCGATCGCCTGCAACCCGACGCCGAACGCGACACCCTTCGCATACGGCACGCCGTAGTTGACGAGCGGAAGCCCGATCGCGATCTGCACCAGGCCGAAGTTGCCGGGCCAGAACGGGAAGATCGTCGCGACGTTGATCAAGACGAGGACGAGCCCGGCCGCCGAGAGCGACTCGTAGATGTGGAACGCGCGCATCGCCGCCCAGACCGCGAACAACTGGCACGTCCAGCCGAGCGTCTGGAACGTCGCCGCCGTCGCCGCCGCGGCCGGTGCGCGCATCACGGCCAGCCCCTGCCGGGCGCGCACGAGCAGGGCACGAAGCGGGCCAAGCCCTTCGAGCGCGTCGCGGTGCTGCCGCTTCGCCAGGACGATCGTGACGACGAACAGCGCGATCCCCACCGCGAGCACGATCGCGATCGACGTCAGCGCCCAACCGGGGATCTTGGCCGTGGCGAGCACCCACACGACGAGGGTCGTCGCCGGCACGAGGTCGAACATCCGATGCGCGAACACCGAGCCGACGAGCGTCGCGGTGGCGCCTCTCCGGCCGGGCAGACGTCGGCGCAGCACCGCGACGCGCGCGAGCTCCCCGACACGTCCAGGCAGCACGGCGTTCGCGAACAGCCCGACGGAGAAGGCTGAGAAGACGAGCGGGAACCTCGGCTGCGGCCGTGCGAGCGATTGTTTGATCGCCGTGTCCCACGCGCTTGCGCGCGCGAGCACCGACAGCAGGTTGAGTCCGATTGCCGCGGCGACCCACTCCCAGCGGACGAGCGTGAAGGCGTCCTCGACGTTGCTCCAGTTCGGCCCGTGCCAGATGATCAACGCGACCGCCCCGGCGATCACCGGCAGCACGAGCAGGATGCGCCAGCGACTTTCGCGCAGCGCCATCATGCGGTCACGTCGATGTAGGTCTCTTCGAGGCGCCGCGCAATGTCGTCCCAGCCATAATTCGCGAGCGCGTGTGCGCGGGCGGCGCGTCCCATCTCGGTCCGGCGCTCCTCGTCGCTCAGCAGGTCGATCACCGCATCCGCGAGTGCGCCGGGGTCGTTCGGCGGCACGAGCATCGCCGCCTCCGGAACGGCGACGGCTGCGTAGCCCGGGATGTCCGACGCGACCGCGGGCGTCGCGCACGCAAACGCCTCGGCGAGCACCAGCCCGAAGCTCTCGCCGCCGAGCGCCGGCGTGACCGATGCCTTCGCGCGCGCGAGCTCGTGCGTGCGCACCTCGTTCGGGACGATTCCGAGCACGTCGATCCCCGCCTCGTCGAAACGCAGGCGCGCATGCAGCAGGCGGTACTGCATCGGGTCGGTGCCGATCAGCCGCAGGCGCGCGCCGGTGGCCGCATGGATCCGCGGCCACGCTCTGAGCAACGTCGGCAGTCCCTTGCGCGGGTCGTGACGGCCGATGAAGACGACCGCATGGTCGCGGTCGGCGGGATCGGCATGCTCAGGGGTGAGAACGCCGTTCGGGATCACGCGGTAGTCCCCGGGTAACCAGCGCGCGGCCGACTGCTCCGCCATCGGCGACACGGCAATGCGCGCGTCGACGCGATCCATGAGGAAGCCCCAGAAATGGAGCGCCGGCCCCATCCATCCCAGGTTGCCGTGCGCATGGTGGGTGACGACGATCGGACACTTCGCGAGTGCCATCGCCGCCACGCAGATCGCCGGCGTCATCGGCTCGTGCAGGTGGACGACGTCGAACTGCTCTTCCTCCAGGATGCGCCGGATCCGCCCGACGCTGCGCGGCGAGAGGACGATGTTCGGCAGCGACCCGTTGGCCGGCACGACGACCGAGCGGCCGACCGGGATGATCCCGTCCGGCAGCGCGCCGTGGCGGCCGCTGCGCGGGTGCAGGAAGCGCGTGAACTTCCCCGGCGGATCGTTGCCCATGAGCACCTTCACGTCGTGCCCGCGCCGGCGCAGCGCGTCGGCCTGGTGCTCCGCATGTTCGACGACTCCGCCCCAGTACGACCAGGAAAACGGGACGACGATGCCGATCTTCACGCGGCGACCCCGGCGAACGCACGCTGCAGCCGCTCGGCGCCGAGCGCGATCGCCTCGTCGCTCACGGCGAGCGACAGGCGTGCCCAGCCGGTGCCGCTCGGCCCGAAGCCCTCGCCTGGCGCGACCGCGACCCGATGCTCCGTCAGGAGTACCTCGGCCGTCAGCCCCTCGGGCAGCCGCAGCCAGACGAAGAACGTTCCCTCGCAGACGATCGGCTCGGGCAGCGCGTCGGCGAGCAGTTCGCGCCGCCGCGCGTACGCATCGACGCGCTCGGCGACCGAGTCCTGCGGCCCTTCGAGCGCCGCGATCGTCGCGGCCTGGATCGGCGCGAAGAGGCCGACGCGGCTGTGGTCGTTCAGGAGGTTGATCCGCTCGACGATCTCGGCATTCCCGAGCACGAAGCCGACGCGCCAGCCGGCCATGCCGTATGTCTTCGACATCGACCACATCTCGACGCCGACGGCCTTGGCGCCGGGCGTCGCGAGGAAGCTCTCCGGGGCGCGGCCATCGAAGACGATGTCCATGTACGCAGCGTCGTGCACGACGGCGCCCCCGCTCCGGCCGGCCCACCGCACCGCGCCCTCGAACGTTCCGGGCCGCGCGCAGACGGCACACGGGTTCGACGGGTAGTTGAGGTAGAGCGCTGCTGCGTCCGGGGCGGCGTCGAGATCGGGTGACCAGCCTTCGTCGGGGCGTAGCGGCACCGTCGCGATCCGTGCTCCTGCGAGCGCGGGGCCCGACGGATAGTCGGGGTAGTACGGGTCCGGGAGCAGGAGCGTGTCGCCGTCGTCGCAGAGGCTCAGCGCGAGCTCGACGATCGCCGTCTTCGTGCCCGGGATGAGCGCGACCTCCGACTCCGCGTCGAGCTCGACCCCGTAGACGTCGCGGTACCGGGCGGCAATCGCCTCCTTCGTCCGCTGCAGCCCGCGGATCGGCGCGTAGCCGTGGACGTCCGGCTCGAGGGCGGCCGCGCGCAGCGCCTCGACGACGTGTGCGGGCGGCCCGGCCTCGGGATTGCCGCGCCCGAGGTCGACGAGCGGCGGGCCGTCCTGTGCAGCCGCCGCCGCGACCCGCCCGAGCAGCGCGACGAAATACTGCTGTGGCAGTCGTTGCAGGCGTTCGGGGCGGGAGCGCATCGCGTGATCGTATGGGACGCGCCCGCCGTTCAACGAACGCTCACGACCGCCGGTCGACTTTCTCGTTGACCGTGCCGAAGCGGCGGGAAAACCTCCGGACATGACCGAGCTCAGCGAACGTCTCGACCACTTCGAGGGCCGCCTGCGGACGATGGAGGACGAGCTCCGCACGCTTCGACGCCTTGCACTGCAGGAACGACCATTTCGGGAACAAGCACCACAGCCCGCCGAGCAACCCCGCCGAGAGGAACTCGAGCGCGTGCCGCTTCCGCCACCCGACTGGACGCCACCGGCTCCGCCGCGCAGGGAGCCGCGCACCGAGCGGGAGCCGATCGACCTCTCGTTCCTGCTCGGCGCCCGGGCGCTCGCGTGGACCGGCGGCGCCGTCACGCTGCTCGGGATCGTCTTCTTCTTCGTGCTGGCGGTCGAGCGCGGCTGGATCGGCCCCGGGGCGCGTGTCACCCTCGGCGGAACGGTCTCCGCAGTGCTCGTGGGCGCCTCGCTCTGGCTGCGGCGGCGTTTCGGCGACACGTACGCGTCCCTGTCCGCCGCCGGCGTTGGCATCGCCGGGTTCTATACGACGCTGCTGGCCGCGACATCGCTCTACGACCTCGTTCCCTCGGGCGCTGCGCTCGCAGCGGCGGTCGCGATCGCCGCGGTCGGGGCGGCGCTCGCCTGGTGGTGGCGGTCCGAGACGCTCGCCGTGCTCGGCCTGCTCGGCGCGATCCTCGTACCCGTTCCGATCGCGCTCCAGGGAGACCTGACGCCGCTCGGCGTCGCCTTCGCAGCACTCGTGCTGGCAGCGGCCACCGTCGTGGCGGTGCTCCGCGGCTGGAGGGTGCTGCACGTCGCCGCCGTCGTCTGCGCCGCCCCGCAGGCGCTCGCCATCACGGTCGACAACCCGTCGAACACCGCAGTGGTCGTGTTCGGCATGTGGCTCGTGCTCGCGGTCGTGCCGGCCTGGCAAGCGCTGCGGACACGGCTCACCTACCTGCCGGCCTGGCTGTTGCTGTTCAGCGCCCTGTTCGGCGGCTGGTGCGCCGGTGTGCTGTTCGACGGGAACGCGCAGGGGTATGCGCTGCTGGCGGTCGCGCTCGCGTACGGCGCCGCCGGAACGGCGCTCTATCTTCGCGACCGCGACACGTCGTCGCTCCTCTGGGCGCTCGGCCTGACGCTCGCCGCTGTCGGCGTGGCGTCACTCGCGTCGGGCGCGACGCTGACGATCGTCTGGTCGGCAGAGGCGGCCGTGCTCGCGTGGCTCGCCCGTCGCATCCGCGAGCCGCGCTTCCAGCTCGCCGCCCTCGCCTGGCTCGGGCTCGCGTACATCCACGGGCTCTCCGTGGACGCACCCGTGACGAAGCTGTTCGTCGAGAACGACGATCCCTGGCGGTCCCTGTCGAGCGCCGCTTCGCTCGCCCTCGCAGCCGCGCTCGTAGCCCTGTGCTCGTTCGAGTGGGACGACCGCGAGGAGGGCATCCTCACGCGCGTCTTCGCCGACCTACGCGAAGCGCAGCCCTGGCTGCGCGTCGGCGGCTACGCGCTCGCTGCCGTCACTGCCGTATACGCGGGGTCGCTGGCAGTCGTCGGCGTCCCCGACAGCTGGGACTGGGGCCACGTCCTCGTGGCAGCGCTGTGGAGCGCCGTCGCGGTGTCGCTCGTGGGGACGCGCCTGCGCACCTGGAGCATCGCCGCGCTGGCCGCCACGGTCGGGCTCGTCGTCGCCTACGACCTGCCGGAGCTCGCGGAGACGCCCCGGTCCTGGTCGTTCGCGCTCGCTGCCGCCGCCGCGTTCGCCGTCGCGCTCGTGTACGAGCTGCGCTCCGAGTCCCCGCCCGCGCTGCCTTCGCTCGCGGCGATCGCCGCCAGCGTCGGGCTCGCCGCGGCCTCGACGTACGAGCTCCTCGACGGCGACGCGCGCGCCTGGGCGTTCCTCGCCCTCGCGGCGGTGTACGGGCTGACCGGGGTGGTCGTCCTGAGCCGGCGGCGCGACTTCGCCGCTGCGCTCGGGATCGCGGCGCTCGCGCTGGCATTCCCCGCCTCGGTATGGCTGCTCGACGGAACGTGGCTCGTGCTCGCCTGGGCCACGGCCGGCGCCGCGCTCGCCGCTCTGGCGCGGTTCGAAGAGCGACTCGAGCTCGGCGCGCTGACGTACCTCGGGTGTGCGCTCGTCCACACGCTCGTCTTCGAGGCCCAGCCGACGGATGTCTTCGTCGCGCACAGCCACCCCGGCTCGGGCGCGCCGGCGGTGCTGCTCGTGCTCGCCGGGCTCCTCATCTTCGCCCGCGAGCGCGAGCGTGCCCGCGCCTGGCTCCGCTGGGCCTGCGGGGCACTCGGGCTGTACGCAGCGACGCTCGCGATCCTCGAAGTGTCGGAGGACCTCGGCGGGAGCGTCGGCACCGCGTTCCAGCGCGGCCACACGGCGGTCAGCGGTGTCTGGGCGGTTGTCGGCCTCGCGCTGCTCATCCTGGGCCTGAAGCGCAGCCGCGCGCTGCAGTTCGGAGGCTTCGCACTGTTCGGCGTCAGCCTCGCGAAGCTCTTCCTCTACGACCTCTCGTTCCTCAGCTCCGTGACGCGGGCCTTCTCGTTTGTCGTCGTCGGCATGCTCATCCTGGTCGGCGGGTTCTTCTACCAGCGCATGGCGGCACTAGAGTCGACAGCATGAATCTCGTCGAGGCGCTTGCCGGCGGCGTCGGCCCGCGGACGGCAGGCAGCGACGCCGCCGTGCGCGCCGCGGACACCGTCGCGGCGGCGTTCCGCGAGCTCGGCCTCGAGCCGCGCTTCCAGGAGTTCGACCTCGTCGGCTACGAGGCCGACGAGCCGGAGCTCGAGGTCGAGGGTGAGCACTGGCCGGCGGGCCCGTGCATGTACGCCCACGCGTTCGACGGCGAAGGGACGGTGAAGAAGATCGGCGAGTCGAAGGCGCCCGTCGGCGAGGGCATGCTGCCGAACTTCGCCGTCGTCGGTGCGGACGGACGCGAGGTGGCCAGGCTGCTGACGAGCCCGTTCTCGACAGGCGCGATCCCGTTCATGTCGGCACACGTACACATCACGACGCCGCCGACGGCCTTCGTGTCGCGCTCGGACTCCGAGCGGCTGCAGGACGGCATGCGCGTGCACCTCAAAGTGGGCGGCCGCTTCCTTCCCGGTCGCCGCGAGCGCAACGTCATCGCCGAGCTGCCAGGCCGCAGCGACGAGCGTGTGCTCGTATCCGCTCACTACGACTCGGTCTGGCACGGGCCCGGTGCGATCGACAACGCCTCGGGCGTCGAAGGCGTGCGGCGAGTCGGCGAGGCGCTGGCGGGTCGTGACCTTACGCGCACCGTGCAGCTCGTCGCGTTCGCGGCGGAGGAGATCAAGCTGACGGGCTCGCGCTGGTACGTCGACGAGGCGAAGCTGCGCGGCGAGCTCGACCGGATCGCCGGTGTCGTGAACCTCGACTGCATCGCCCGCGGCGACAAGCTGAACGTGCTCGCCTCGCCCGACGCGATGCTCGGCCGCGCGGTCGAGGCGGCGCGCGGTCTCGGCCTGCTCGATCGTTACGAGCTCGACACGGGTCCGGCGACCGGCGGGGTCGACTCGCACTGGTTCGCCGACGCGGGCGTGCCGGCGGTCACGATCCTCCATTTCCCGTACGACGAGTACCACCTGCCCGCCGACGGACCCGCGCTCGTCGACGAGACCTTGATGGACGACGCGGTCCGACTGGCGCTCGAGCTGGTCGAGTCGCAGCTCGCACACCCGATCGGGCGGTAGAGTCGAGGTCGATGGTCGCCGACGGTCTCGCCGAGCTCCATACGCACCTCGGCGGCTCGGTCGCGTCCGACATCATGTGGAGCCTCGCGCACGAGCAGGGCATCGCGCTGCCGACGCGCGACTACTGGGAGTTCGACCGCATGGTCACGGTGTCTGACCCGCGCGGGGTTCCCGACCTCGATTCGCTCGACCGCATCTACCACCTGACCGAGCTGATCCAGAGCTCGCCGCTCGCGGTGGAGCGCAGCGTCCACGCCGCGATCGGGGGCGCATACCGCTCGCAGCAGATCACGACGCTCGAGCTGCGCTTCAACCCGATGAAGCGCAACCGCGGCGGCGAGCGCGACCTCGATCACATCATCCTCGCCGCGATCCGCGGGCTCGACCGCGCGTCGCTCGAGTACCCACAGGTCCGCGCCGGGCTGATCCTGATGATGGATCGGACATTCTCGGCCGACCAGAACATGGTGGTGGTCGAGAAGGCGATCAGGTACGCGGCGCGCGGCATCGTCGGCGTCGACATCGCGGGTCCGCGCCCCGGCGGCGACCGCTACCACTACACGCAGATCCGCGAGCACGTCGACCTCGCTCGCGACGCCGGCCTCGGCGTGACGATCCACGTCGGCGAGGAGGGCGGTGTGCACGGCGTCGAGGAGGTCGCAGAGGTGGTCGAGGCGCTCCGGCCGGACCGGATCGGGCACGGCATCCTCGCCGCCCGCGACCCGGAGCTGATGAGCGCGATCCGCTCGTCCGACATCACGCTCGAGATCTGCCCGACCTCCAACCTCCTCACCAAGGCGCTGGCCGACGAGGAGGCTGTCCGCGAGGTCTTCCGGACCTTCGTCGAGCACGGAGTGCCCTTCACGATCGCGACGGACGGCCCGGAGATGATGCGGACCCACCTGCGCGACGAGCTCGAGCTGCTGCACCGAATCGGCGCCCTCGACGACGACGAGCTGCGCGCCGCGAACGAGCGCGGGCACGAGGCGTCGTTCGTCACCAGGCGGGCTCACGCGCCGGTGTAGCGGCCCGGATACACCCTTCGGCCGATATGGGCCT
>JABFWJ010000140.1 GCA_013362295.1 Thermoleophilia bacterium | reverse complement strand
CGCCGAGCGGGTGGGCGTGTTCGTCGACTTCGGCCAGAACGCGCGCGACCGCACGATCGCGGCGGCGTACTCGGTACGTCCGACTCCCGACGCGCGCGTCTCCGCGCCGCTCCTGTGGGACGAGGTGCCGACCGTCGAGCCGGAGGCGTTCACGGTCGAGACGATGCCGGCGCGCATCGAGGCGGTCGGCGATCCGATGCGCGGGATGTGGACGAGCCCGCCCTCCCTTTCGAGCAGGCTCGACAAGCTCGACCTGTCAGGTTGACCTAGCCGAAGAGCTCGGCGACGCCTGGTGCGTTCGCGTCGCGCGGCGGGCGGAGCTCGCGCCACGTGCAGCTGCGCGCCTGCTTGTCGTCGCGCCAGCGGATGAACTTGGTGCCGTGCCGGAAGCGATTGCCCTGCACCTTGTCGTAGCGCACCTCGACGACGACCTCCGGGCGCACCGCCGTCTCCTCCAGGTCGCCGGTGCCCCAGCGGTTCGGTTCGGAGAACCGCCGCTCGTTCGACTCATCGAGCAGCGGCAGCACCCGGGTCGCAACCTGGTCGCGCATCTTCGCGCCGACCGCGCACGAGCCGACGTAGTCGAGCCCGCCGTCGTCCCGGTAGAGCCCGAGGAGCAGCGTCGCGACCGCGCTGCGGTCAGGCTTCCAGCGGACACCGACGACGACGCAGTCGGCCGCCTTGTGCTCCTTCACCTTCACGACGCCTTCCCGCGAACCCGGCAGGTACGGCACGCCGAGCCGCTTCGCGACGACGCCGTCGAGCCCGAGCGCCTCGAACCGCTGCAGCCACCCGCGCGCCTCGCTCACGTCCCGCGTCGCCGGCGAGAGGCGGAAGCCCTCGAGCGCCTCGACGCGCGCCCGGCGCTCCTCGAGGGGCAGCTTCCACACCGGCTCGCCGTCCCACACGAGCATGTCGAAGACGACGAACTCGGCCGGGATCTCCGCCGAGAGGCGCCGGACTCGCGACTCGGCCGGATGGAGCCGCATCTGCATCGAGTCGAAGTCGAGCACACCGTCGCGCGTGATCACGATCTCGCCGTCGAGCGCGGAGTCCGGCGGCAGCAGGTCGCCCAGCGGGCGTAGCTCCGGGAAGTAGCGCAGGAGCGGCCTTTCGTTCCGCGACCAGAGCGCGAGCTCCTCCCCCGCGTTCTCGAGCACGCCGCGGAAGCCGTCCCACTTCGGCTCGTACTGCCAGCCGTCGGCCTCGGGAAGCTCGCGGACGAGCTCGGCCTCCATCGGAGGGAAGGGAATGTTTGCTGCGGGCACCGAGCGGAAGCCTAGAGGTCGTGGCCGAGCTCGACGGGGTCTGGGACGTTCGCCGAACCGGCGGCCTGCTGCCGCCGCTGATCGGCGTGCGCAAGGAGATTCACGGGACGCACGGCACGACGCGCCTGCCAAAGGCGCCCGTCGGCGTCCCGTTCGACGTGGTCGGGCTCGAGCTCCACTACCGCGCGCCGCTCGCGGGCTTCGTCGACTTCCTGACGCCCGAGAACGGCGGGTTCGCCGGCCGAGCGACCTACCGCGGCCGCGAGTACGGGCGATTCGAGCTGATACCGACCAGAGGAGGACCCGTGAGCACCATCAACGAACAGCTGATCAAGCATCTCGACGAGGCGCATGCGATGGAGCAGAACGTGCTGCGCATGCTCGACGGGATGATCTCGACGACCGACGACCCGGAGATCCTGCAGGAGCTCGAGCACCACAAGATCGAGACGGAGGGTCACGCGCTCCGGATGCGTGACCGGCTGAAGGCGCACGGCGCGTCGCCGTCCACGGTCAAGCAGGCCGCCGGAATCCTCGGCGCCCTCGCGAAGATGCCGCTCGACATGGTGCGCGGCGAGAAGGCCGGCCGGAACGCGCGCGACGCGTACGCCACCGAGCACATGGAGATCGCAAGCTACGAGCTGCTGAAGCGGGTTGCGCAGCGCGCGCACGATCTCGACACGGTCTCCGACTGCGATCTGATCATCGAGCAGGAGCGCACGATGGCGGAGACGATCGCGGCCAACTGGGAGAAGTTCGCCGAGCTCTCGCTGCGCGAGAGCGGCGTCGCGGTTCCCTAGCGGCTACTTCAGCCAGGGTGCGAGGAAGCGCTCGATGTCCTTCGAGCCGCGCGGGCTCTCGAGCCGCGCGCGAATCACCTTCTGCTCGAGGACGACGAGCGTCGGCGTGAGGCCGATTCCGAACTTCTCGAGGAGGTCGGGGCGCTCCTCTTGAGCGACGGCGTAGTACTTGAACGTGTTGTGGTTGCGGCGGTGCTGGAGCACCTGCGCGATGTAACCCTCGATACGGCGGCACTTGCCGGACCTGCTCGAGTGGAAGTACACAAGCCCCGGCCTGGTGGTCTCCACGGCTGTCCTCCCCCGTTGACTGTCGAATCAATTGACTGTCCAATCAATGCCCAGGGCTCGGCGCACCAAAACGTGGCGGTAGGGTTGCCCCATGAAGCGCGTTGCCGTCACCGGAATCGGCGCGGTCACGCCGCTCGGCCTCGACGTGCCGGCCACCTGGCGGGCGGCGCTCGCCGGCGAGAGCGGCATCGGCTGGATCTCGACCTTTGACACGGACGGCCTGCCGGTGCGGGTCGCCGGGGAGGTGACGGGCTTCGACCCGGCGCAGGTCGTGTCGGCAAAGGAGGCGCGCAAGCTGGAGCGAAACGTGCTGCTCGGCGTCGCGGCGGGCCGCGAGGCTCTTGCCGACGCGGATCTGAACGGCTTCGATCCGACGCGCGTCGGGATCATCTTCGGCTCTGCGATCGGCGGCGTCCCGGGGATCCTCGAGCAGGCGGACACGCTGCGCGAGCGCGGCCCGGATCGCGTGTCGCCGAACTTCCTCCCGAACGTGCTCGTCGACTCAGTCTCCGGACAGCTCGCGATCTCTCTCGGGATCAAGGGGCCCAACTACGCGGTCGTCTCCGCGTGCGCGACGGGCTCGCATGCCGTCGGGGAAGCGGCCGAGATGATCAAGCGCGGAGCCGCCGACGCCGTGCTCGCGGGCGGGACCGAGGCCTGCATCGTCCCGCTGATCCTGGCCGGCTTCACGGCGATGCGGGGGCTCGCGGCCGAGGACGAGCACCCTCCTCACGCGTCCCGCCCGTTCGACGCGACGCGCGCAGGCTTCGTGATGTCCGAGGGCGCCGGCGCACTGCTGCTCGAGGACTGGGAGACCGCCGAGCGCCGTGGAGCCGACATGTATGCCGAGGTGCTCGGCTACGGCGCGTCGAACGACGCCCACCACATGGCGCAGCCCGAGCCGGACGCGATCGGGGTCGCAGCGATGATGGCGAACGCGCTCGACAGCGCGGGCGTCGAGCGAGACCGTGTCGGCTACATCAACGCGCACGGCACCTCCACCCCGCTCGGCGACGCGGCCGAGACGAAGGCGATCAAGGATGTGTTCGGCGCGCATGCGCACGAGCTCGCGGTCTCGTCGACGAAGTCGATGATGGGCCACACGTTCGGGGCCGCCGGCGCGATCGAGGCGATCATGTGCGTGCTCGCGATCCACGACGGCAAGCTGCCACCGACGATCAACTACCGCGAAGCGGATCCCGAGTGCGACCTCGACTACGTGCCGAACGAGGCACGCACGGCGCAGATCGACGTCGCGCTCTCGAACGCGATGGGGCTCGGCGGCCACAACGGCTGCGTCCTGCTCGGCCGCGCCGCGTGAGGCTGACGCTCGTCCGGCACGCGACGCTCGTGCTCGAGACGAGCCTCGGCCGCGTCCTCGTCGATCCGATGCTGCGAGCCGCGGGCACCTCGCCGCCGATCGAGGACACGCCGAACCAGCGCCCGAATCCGCTCGTCGAGCTGCCCGTGGCCGCCGCCGACGTCGTCGCGGGCATCGACCTCTGCATCGTCACGCACCTGCACGGCGACCACTTCGACGACGCTGCCGACGGGCTGCTGCCACGTGACCTTCCGATCCTGACCCAGCCCGAGAGCGCGGAGGCCCTCGCCGCGCGCGGGTTCACGAACGTCGCGACCGCCCATCCCGAGATTCCCATGACCCGGGGCCGGCACGGCACCGGCGCGATCGGGGACGCACTCGGCGCGGTCTCCGGCTGGGTCGTCGACGGCGTCTACATCGCGGGAGACACGATCTGGTGCGACGAGGTGCACGCCGCGCTCGACGAGCATCGTCCGCGCGCCGTCGTCGTCAACGGCAGCGGCGCCCGCTTCAACACCGGCGACCCGATCGTCATGGACGCGGAGGACGTGCGCGTCGTGCGCGCCGCGACGGACGGGCCCGTCGTCGTCGTCCATCTCGAGGCGATCAACCACTGTCTCGAGCCGCGTTCGGCCTACCGCGCGATCGCGGGGGTGCAGGTCCCCGACGACGGTGGGACAATCGAGCTCTGATGGGCCTCCGCTCGCTGATCGAAAGCTACAACGAGGCGTGGAACCGCCAGGACCTCGATGCGGTCGCCTCGATGCACACGGACGACATCGTCTTCCACAACTGGACCGCGGGCGAGCGAGTCGAAGGTGCCGGCGCGGTCCGCGCGCACATCGGACGCATCTTCGAGAACTGGCCGACCCTGCGGTTCACCGGGCGCTCGCTGCGGATCGGCGACGATTTCGTCGTCAGCGAGTGGACGGCGCACGCGACCAGGGACGGGCAGTCGGTCGAGTGGGACGGGATCGACGTCTTCCCGATCCGCAACGGCAAGATCGCGCGCAAGGACGTCTACTCGTCGTCGCACGCGCCTAGGACGGATCGATCACCTCGGGCGTGAGCTCGACGATCGAGCTCAGCACGACGTCGGCCTGAGCCAGCGCCTCGTCGTCCGGGCGAAAATGCGGGTTCGGCACGGCGATCACGCGCATGCCGGCCCCATGCGCGGAACGGATGCCGTTCTGCGAGTCCTCGACGGCCGCGCAGCGGTGCGGCTCCATGCCGAGGCGCCGCGCTGCCTCCACGTAGACGTCCGGCGCCGGCTTGCCCCGGCGCACCTCCTGCGACGACACGACGACGCGGATCGCGTCGTGCAGTCCGGCCGCGTCGAGCACGACCTGGATCAGCTCCGGATTCGAGGACGATGCGACCGCGAGCGGCCAGCTCGCCGCGCAGCGGCGGACCGCGTCGACCGAGCCCGGGATCAGCGGCGGAGCCTCGCCGTAGCGCTCGAGCATCCGCTCGACGACGGCGGCGTTGATCTCCTCGGGGGTCCCGGCGACTCCCAGCGTCTCGGCCATGTAGTGCGACCACTCGAGCGAGCTCATACCCATCATGTCGCGGGCCGCCGAGGCGGTGTAGGTGCCGCCCGCCTCGCGCGTGTACCGCTCGCGGACGTCGTCCCAGACCTGCTCGGAGTCGACAATCACGCCGTCGAGGTCGAAGACGACGGCGTCGATCAAACGGGTTTGTAGGCTCGGTGGACGTAGGTGAGCGAATCCGGCGCGCGTCCCTCTTCGATCGAGACGAGCTCCCCGACGAAGAACGTGTGGTCGCCGGTCCGGTGCTCGTCCACGGTGCGCGCGACGAGCCATCCAGCCGCGTCCGCGAGCAGGCGCGGATCGTCGTCGCGGACCGGGATGCCGTTCCACAGCGCGATCGGCGGAACACTGCGCGCGAAGTGCTGCGCGAGGTGCTCCTGATCGCCGGCGAGGATCGAGGCGGTCCACTCGTCGGCGTTCCGCAACAACTCGTGCAGCGACGCCTGCTGCGAGATCGAGATCCCGACGAGCGGCGGGTCGAGCGAGAGCGAGACGAGCGACGAGACGGTCAGCGCGGCGCGGCGTCCATCGACCTCGGCGACGACGACCGAGACACCGGCGGGCCACCGCCGGAAGAGTGCTCGCTGCTCGGCCCCGGTCTCGTCCACGGGGCCGAGCCTAGCGAGCGACTCCAAGAACTCGTTTTGAAACGAGTTCTAGTTCGCCCGGCAGAGCTTGTCGCCGAGCTGCGAGATCGCGTCGTTGGCGACGAGATCCGCAGCACGGTCGTACGCGCCGGGCGATGCACCCTCCCAGTACACGTCGGGAGTGACGCCGGGGCCGATCACGGTGGCGCGATAGCGCGTGCCCTTGCCCGCCGGACGCGAGCCGTGCGGATTGACGGAGTAGCAGAACGCACCCGTCGGGTTGTGCACTAGGAAGCTGTTCTCGCGCTTCCAGCCCGCGCCGTACGCCGAATCGAGCGTGTCGACGTACAGGTTCCGCCCGAACGTGTCGAGCGGCTCTCCGCTCGGCTTCGACTTGAACCCGAACACCGGGTTGCCGTCGTAGGTGAACGTGCCGTAGAGGTGATCCCACTGGTGCCAGGCCCAGTCGGTGTTGACGGTCAGCTCCGCGATCTCGCCCGTCCAGTGGGACAGGCGGAGCTCCCAGACGCCGGAACTCGCGTTCGGCGCGAGGCCATAGTTCGGAAGCATGCGCTGCCACTTCTGCACCGCCCAGTACGTGCCGTCTGGTGCCTTGCAGGCCTTGACGAGCCAGTGCAACGCGGGCCCGTCGTAGGCGCCGCACGTCGACCCGAACGTCTTCCAGTAGTCGCGGTGGTACTTGCCCCAGCCACCCGCGTAGTCGAGCGCGAACTCGACCTGCTTCCGCGCGCGCGTCGGTGCGATCGCGTTCGCGGCGCCGCCGGCAAGGACGTGCTTGACCTTGCCCTGGGCGCTGTAGGTGAGGAGCGCTTCGCCCTTGGCGTTGACGGAGAGCTTGACGCTCGCGGCGTTGCGATCGATCAGCTCGGACGCAGACGCCGTGGACGCGGCCACGGCGGCGACGAGAACGACGAGGACAAACGAAAGACGATGCAAGGACGAACCCCTTCCTGGAAACCGATTCCTGACCGGGATCAGTGTCGGCAGGGTCGTGGCCGGTCGCCTCCCCCGTTCGAGGGACGCCTTGTTAGCGTCGCGTGTGTGACCCGCCGCGAACGCCTGGAGCTCGCGTTGACGCTCGCACTGGTCGCGGTCGCCGCCGTCGCCCACTTTGTCCTGAGTGACGTTCCGGCGTTCATCTTGACCGCCGTCGCCCTCGCGGCGCTGGCGCGCGTCGTGGGTCACGCGACGGAGCAACTCGGCTCCCGCCTCGGCTCGGGCGGAGCCGGCGTCGTCCAGTCGGCGCTCGGCAACCTGCCGGAGCTCTTCATCGCCCTGTTCGCGCTGCACGAGGGGTTGGTCGCCGTCGTCCAGTCGGCGCTCGTCGGCTCGATCCTCGCCAACAGCATCCTGGTCCTCGGGATCGCCTTCCTCGCCGGCGGCCTGCGCAACGGCACGCAGCGCTTCGACTCGGCGCGGGCGCGCTTGATCTCGACGTTGCTCGTCCTCGCCGCTGCGACGATGGCCATTCCGTCGCTCGCACACGCGTTCCACACACCGGCGGCCCCGCACCCGGAAGCGCTCTCGCTGATCTGCGCCGGCGTGCTGCTCGCCGTCTTCGTGGTCACGGTGCCGCTCTTCCTCAAAGCGACCGGTGAGGAGGAGCACGTGCCTGCGCGCTGGTCGCTCCCGCTGACCGCGGCGGTGCTCGGCGGCGCCGGCGTCGGGGCGGCCCTGGTCTCGGACTGGTTCGTCAGCGCGTTGCGGCCGGCGATCCACACGCTGCACATGAGCGAGGAGTTCGCAGGGCTCGTGATCGTCGCGATCGCGGGCAACGCGGTCGAGAACGTGGTCGGCGTGCAGCTCGCGGTGCGCAACCGCGCCGACTTCGCGATCTCGGTGATCCTCAACTCATCGCTGCAGATCGCGCTCGCGCTCACGCCCGTGCTCGTTCTCGTGTCGCTGCTCTTCAGCACGCACCTCACACTCGTCTTCCCCACGCTCCTCGCCCTCGTCCTCTTGATCTCGGGCGTTCTCGGCGCCCTGATCGTCGACGACGGCGAGTCGACATGGCAGGAGGGTGTCGTGCTCGTCGGCTTCTACGTCGTGATCGCGGCGAGCTTCTGGTGGGGGACGTGACCGACCCTGATTCGGCGCAGCCGAACCAGATTCGAGCATTTCGCCCGCAGGCGCCGTGTGGAACCAGGGTTCCCTAGCGCGTGATCCCAGCGACACGCGCTCCGGTCAGTGCGATCAGGTCGCTCGGTGCGAGCTCGATCTGCAAGCCGCGCCGCCCCGCGCTGACCAGGATCGTCTCCCACTCGTAGACCGAGGCGTCGACCGTCGCGGGCAACCGCCTGCGCAGGCCCAGCGGGCTGATGCCGCCGACGACGTACCCCGTGGCGCGCTCCGCCTCCGCCTTGCCGGCAAGCTGCGCGCGCTTCCCGGCCGCACGCAGGTCGAGCTGCCGGTCGGCCGGCACGACGAACACCGAGAGCCGTCCGTCGACGGATGCGACGAGCGTCTTGTAGAGCTGCGCCGCCGGACGGCCGAGCGCCTCGGCGACCGAGGCCGCGTAGTCGCCCTCGCCGACCGCGACGCCGTCGTACTCGTGCAGCCGGAATACGATCCCGGCGCGCTTCGCCGCCTCCACCGCCGGCGTCACTCCGCGAGCTCCTCCGCCAGCAGCGCCAACGAGAAGAGGCGCCAGGCGAGATCAACGTCGCCGGCAAGGAAGAGCGCCGCTTCACGCGCCGCCCGCCGCTCGCGCACGCGCAGGACGAGTGCGTCGACGCCCCGGCCGAGCTGGGCCCGCCGCTCGTCGGTGTAGAGGTCGGCGGCGAGCGCCTTCACCGCCCGGTCGTCGACGTCGAGCTCGCGGTGCGGGTCGCCGCCGGCGGCGACGAGCAGGAGCGCCCTGCGGCGCGCGCCGTTCAGGTCGTCCGCGGGGATCCTCACTGCCTGACCGGCGATGTACGCGAGCACGGGCAGCGGGTCGCCGAGCTCGCCGGCATCGAGGCGGGTCAGCAGCTCGTCGAGCGCGTCCAGCTCCGCGTCCATCTCTAGGATGAGCGTAGATGGATGCGGTTCTCGCCAGAGCAGAGCAGTGGCGCGCCGAGGGCGAGGAGGTCGCGCTCGCGACGGTCGTCGCCACGCGGCGCAGTGCCCCGCGCCCGCTCGGTTCGAAGCTCGCCGTGACGGCGTCCGGCAGGATGTTCGGGTCGGTCTCGGGCGGCTGCGTCGAGGCGGACGTCGCGGAGCGCGCGAAGGCGGTGCTCGGCGGCGCAGGGCCCGAGGTCGTCTCGTACGGCATCGCCGACGACGAGGCCTGGAGCGTCGGGCTCCCGTGCGGCGGCGAGATCGACGTCTTCGTCGAGCCGTTTGCCGGCGCGCCTCCGATCGAGCGCGGCACGAGCTACGTCGTCGTCTCGGGCGACAAGGCGGGCGAGCGCTGGCACGACGACACGCCGACGCGAACCGAGTTGCGCGGCGAGGTCTTCGTCGAGGCCGTGGCGCCCCCACCTCGGCTGGTCGCGGTCGGCGCGGGCGACATCGCAGAGGCACTCTGCGCCCTCGCGAAGCCGCTCGGCTGGCGAACGGTCGTCGTCGATCCGCGCGCGGGCCTGGCGACGCGCGAGCGCGTGCCGAGCGCCGACGAGATCGTGGTCAAGTGGCCCGACGAGCTGGACGTCGACGCCGACACGGCGCTCGTCTCGCTCGTGCACGAGGAGCGCATCGACATCCCGGCCCTGAAGCGCGGTGTCGACGGCGGGGCGTTCTACGTCGGCGCGCTCGGCTCACGCCGCGCCCAGGAGAAGCGCCGCGAGCATCTCGGCGACCTGCTCGATCAGGTTCGGGGCCCCGTCGGGCTCGACCTCGGCGGCGAGACGCCCTCCGAGATCGCGCTCGAGATCCTCGCCGAGATGCTCGCCGTGCAGAAGAACCGCGTCGTCGCCCTGGCCTGACCCGGACGGTCGGCGCTAGTGGTGCGTCGGATCGGGAATCGGCAGTTCGGGAGTCGGAAGCGTCGGCGTCGGCAAGGTGACCGTCTGGTCGTCACCGCCGCCGCCGCCGCTGCCCCCGCCGTCGCCGCCTGAGCCGCCGCCGGAGCCCGACCCGGAGCCGCCGGAGTCCGAGCC
>JABFWJ010000136.1 GCA_013362295.1 Thermoleophilia bacterium | reverse complement strand
GCCGGTGACGGGATACGTCACGCACCTTCCGCACGCACACGCGCTCTGGGATCGCGGCGCGGGACTGCTCGCGCTGGCCGGGCTCGTGCAGGCACGGGTCGAGAGCGGCACGCGCGTTTCGGCGCCGCCCGGCAGGCTGATGATGGAGAGCGCGTTGGACAGGTTGTCGGCGACGTAGAGCGTCTTGCCGTCGGCCGAGATGGTCAGGCCGGCCGGGAACGGGTCGATCGTGTTTCCGGCGGCGTCGGTCGTGGCCAGTGGGATCCGCCCACCCTCGGTCAAGTGCCGGCCCGAGACGCTGTAGGTGCGGATCGCCTCGTTCGAGCCGGCCGACGCGTAGGCGTGCGAGCCATCGGGCGAGAACACGACACCGATGAAGAGCGCCTGTGGAGGCGGATACTGAATCGTCTGCGAGGCTGCGCTTCCGGCAGTGTCGACGACGGTCAACGACTGGAGGGCGAGCCCGTCGTTCGACACGAGCAGCGTCTTTCCGTCGGGGGCGAGCGCGAGGCCGAGCGGGCGCTCGCCGACCTGGAGCTGGTTCCCGGCCGGCGTCACCCGCCAGCCGATCGGGGTGATCGCCGTGCCGTCGCCCTGCGGACCTGCATGCTCCGCCACGGCAAGGGCTGCGACCGCCGCGCCGGCGACGAGCAGCGCAAGGGCCGCGACGATGCCGAACGTGCGCATGCGGCCGCTGGAAGGCTGGAGCCTCCTCCTCATCTTCTCCTCCGTCTCTCGGCGGCCGTCAGAGCCGCCGGGTGAAGGCGAGGCGCCCGGCCGCACGAGCGTCCTCGCCGCGATATGGACAGCCCGAGTCTCCGCACTTCCGACGTGCGCGTGGGTTGCGAGTTGGTGCCGGTCGGGTGACGGCCCGGAAGCGTGCGGGGCGTAGGCTGGGCCGGCGATGGGCTACGCCTTCTACTGGGCGCACAACGACGGGCTCGGCGGCCACGTCTGGCTCGGCGCAGGCGACCTGCGCGCCCTGACCGACGAGATGCTCGTCCAGGGCATGCCGTGGCCGGCCGAGCGGATCGAAGCGCAGGAGCCGATCGCCGCCGACGAGCTCGAGGCCGTGCTCGACCCGGCCGATCCCGTCCCGAAGGTCCTGCCGGACGAGAAGCTGTGGCTCGACTGGCTCCGGTTCCTGGAGGGGGCGGCACGCAACGGCGGCCTGCTCGTCCGCCGCTGAGCTCAGCTGCCCCGCCCGCGGCCCGCGGCATGGCCGGCTTCCTGCTCGGCGCGGCCGGGATGTTCGCCGTCACCTACTCCACGCAGGCGATCCTGCCGCAGCTCGGCCGCGCCTTTCACGTCAGCCCCGCCGAGGCGGGGCTCACGATCTCGATCGTCGTGCTCGCGCTCGCGTGCGGTTCCTGGATCTGGGGCCCGCTCTCAGACCGCTACGGCCGCAAGCGGTCGATCGTGCTCGCGAGCTCGCTCCTCGTCGCGCCGTCGATCGGCGCGGCGCTCGCGCCGACGTTTGCGGTGTTGCTCGTCTGCCGCGCGCTGCAGGGACTGTGCATGCCCGGGCTCCTGACCGCCGGCGTGCCGTACATCACGGAGGTGTACGCACCGCGGATCGGCGGCCGCGCGATGGGGTACTACGTCACCGCGCTGATCGCCGGCGGGTTGATGGGGCGCGTCGGGGTGGCGCTGCTTGCAGCGGCATTCGGTTGGCGGTGGGCGATCGGACTGCTCGCGCTCCTACCGCTCGCGGCGGCGTTCGTCATGCACCGCTCGCTGGTCGACGTGCCGCTGCTCGAGCGGAACCACAGCCGGCGTCACGCGCTCCGGCGCCAGCTCCGCAACCGCCCGCTCCTGCAGGCGACCGCGACGGGCAGCGCGTTCTTCTTCATGTTCGTCGGCACGTTCTCCTACGTCGTGTACCGGCTCGAACGGCCGCCGTTTCGCTTCGGGTCGGCGGCCGGCAGCCTGATCTTCGTGCTCTGGTTCCTCGGCGTGCTCGGGCCCGCACTGGGGCGACTGGCCGACCGGATCGGCTGGCGGCGCCTCGCGTTCTCTGCGCTCGCGCTCGCCGCCGCCGGGATCGCGCTCACGCTGCCGGCCCGTCTCCCGACGCTCGTCGTCGGTCTCGCGTTCGTCACGCTCGCGAACTGGGGCGGCGTCACGGCGGCGCAGCTCGGGGTCGCGGCCGCGACCAACGTCGATCGCGGCACGGCGAGCGCCGTCTACTTCAGCATCTACTACTTCACCGGCGCGATCGGCGGGTACGTGCCGGGGCTGGCGTGGGAGCGGTTCCGCTGGGAGGGCGTCGCCCTCACCGCCTGGGTCGTCCTGGCCGCGGCGGCCGGAGTGCTCGCATTCGGTCGCAAACAGGCTTATGGTTGAGCTCCGCTGAGCACCGCGATCGTTCAGACGGCGTTCGACGCTCCCCAGCGCGAGCTCGGCTGCGAGTTCATGGACTGGGAGGGCTGGCTCTGGCCGAATCACTTCGGCGATCCGGTCGCCGAGCACCGCGCGGTCCGCGACGGTGTCGGCGTCTGGGACGAGTCACCGTTGCGCAAGTGGGACTTCCGCGGTCCCGACGCGCTCCGCGCCGCCGACCGGATCTTCACGAACGACATGCTCGGCCTCGCGCCCGGTCAGGTGCGCTATGCCCCGTTCTGCGACGAGAACGGGAAGATGGTCGGCGACGGCACGGTGTTCAAGTTCGACGACCGGCACGCGTGGGTGATCACGGCGCTCGACTCCGACCTCGACCACTTCCGCGAGGTCGTCGCGGGACTCGAGGTCGCGATCGAGCCGATCACCGCCGACCTGCCACACGTGCAGCTCCAGGGGCCGCGCTCACGCGCGCTGCTTTCAGCGCTCTGCGGCGAGGCCGCCGGGCTCGGCTACTTCCGCTTCCATCCGGAGCAGGTGCAGGTCGGGGGTGTGCCGGCCTGGGTCTCGCGCACCGGATACTCGGGTGAGCTCGGGTACGAAATCTTCTGCGCACCGGCCGACGCGCCCGCGCTCTGGGAGACGCTGACCTCCGCGGGCGCGCAGCCGTACGGGCTCGCGGCGGTCGAGACGCTGCGGATCGAGTCCGGTCTCATCTTCATCGGCTACGACTACTTCCAGCACGAAACCAATCCGTTCGACGTCTCGCTCGACAAGGTCGTGCGGCTGGACACCGGCGACTTCCACGGCAGGGGCGCGCTGCTCGAGACGGCGAAGAACCCGCCGCGGCGCATGGTCACGCTCGCGCTCGAAGGCGGCGACGTGCCCGAGTACGGATCGGCTGTGACGAAGGACGGCGAGCCTGCCGGCATGCTGACCAGCCCGTGCGAGAGCCCGACACTCGGCGGCGTGATCGGGCTCGCAGTGCTCGAGGCCGGGTATGCGCAGGCAGGGTCGCGCGTCGAGGTCGGTTCGGCCGGCGCGACCGTCGAGGCGCTGCCGATCTACGACGTTTCAAAGCTGCGGCCCCGCTCCTGACGTCAGTCACGCGAGCCAGACGAGGCACGGCGCGCGCTCGGTCAAGGCGCGCGCGACCTTGCGGTACTGGCGCCGCGAGATCCGGGAGCGGTCCGGGCCGAAGACGACGACGCCGGGCTCGCGCTCGCCGATCACCTGCAGCAGTGCGGCGACCGGACGCGGGCTGCGGACGCGCAGCCGTTCGACCGCGACGCCGAGCGATGCAGCGCGCGCGGCCGGCGCGCGGAACGCTTCCTCGTCCTCGGGCGCGTCGACCTGGTCGTAGCCGAGCAGCACCGAGAGCGGGAGCGGCGCAAGCCGGGCGAGCACGACGACCAGCAGCGGGTGCCCCGACTCGACTGCGGAGTCGACGGCGAACTCGCAGGCCGCCGGCTCGAACGGCACGCCGAGCGTCGCGAGCAGGACGGGTCGCCGGCCACGCCGCGGCGGCGCTGTGCGGGCCGCTATTCCGGATGCAACTGCCACGTCGGCAGGCTGCGCGCGCGGCGGCGGACTTTTCGCCGCCACAACGGCATGTAGAAGATGTACCAGCCCGTCAGCACGGCCGGCAGCAGCAGAAAGAGCGACTCCGAGACGAAGACCGCAGTCGCGACGAACAGGACCGCGATCACGACCGCAAAGCCGATCGCGGACAGACGGAACCGGCGCATCTCGCGCAGGATCCCGTGGTACTCGTCCGCCGGGATCTGCGCGGTGTTCCACTGCTTCCCGCAGCTCTCACACGGCCACCGCTCGCCGTACGGAACCTGACGCGTCGCGCCGCAATCACAGCGAATCGTGATGGGAGGCGCGCGCATCGAGACCCGATCCTACGCCGCGGCGGCGCGATTGAAAGCCCTCGACGCAGGTGTTACTTTCGCAACGTATTCGCCTGCGAGGGCGTCAACCGCGAAGGAGGTGTCGCCGTGGCAGAAGCGGCGATCGAAGAGCGACAGCTACTCAAGTCGCTTCGCTGGTACGACGGATTCGTCATCGCACTCTGCAATCCGGGGTTCCTGATCGGGTCGCTCGGCTTCTCGGTCGGCGCGCTCGGGGGCTGGGGGGCGATGACCCTGTGGGGCATCTCTGCGACGATCGGCCTGCTCTCGAACTGGATCTACTCGGAGACGGCCGCGATGTTCCCGAACCAGTCAGGGGGAATCGCGCTGTACGCGCACGAAGGCTGGCGGAAGTACTTCTCCCTCGTCGGCCCGATCGCCACGTTCGGCTACTGGATCGGCTGGTCGGTCGTGCTCTCGATCTTCGGCAAGATCATCGGCGACCTCGTCGAGGCGAAATGGTTCCCGGGCCAGGCGAGCCACGTCTACTTCAGCATTGGCTCGAACCACCTCGGCCTGCCGCACATGATCGCGATCGGCGTGATCGTGGCGGTGTGGGCGTTCAACGTGATGGGTGTCAAGCCGACCTTGTGGGTCGGCTACGTCACGGGCGCGTTGCTGATGCTGCCGCTGATCGTCTTCATCGTCGTGCCGTTCACGACCGGCGACTTCCACTCGAGCAACATGACCTGGACCGTCAACGGCCCGTGGGGCGGCCTCAAGGTCGCGTTCGTCTGGCTGTTCCTGATGGCCTGGTCGGCGTACGGCATCGAGGTCTGCGCGAGCTTCGCTCCCGAATACCACGACACGAAACGCGATACTGCGCTCGCGCTCCGCTCGGCGGCGACGTTCTCGCTGCTCGTCTACGTCCTGCTCCCGCTCGGCGTGACCGGGGCGAGCGGCGTCGACTTCATCAACAAGCAGGGCGCGGAAGGCCAGTTCTACGTCGGCGTCTTCGACAAGCTGGTCGGCAGCGGGCTCTCGGGCGTGATGCTCGTCTTCCTGCTCGCGAGCCTCCTGCTCTCGATGAACTCCTCGACCGCCGACGGCGGCCGCGCGCTCTACGGGATCTCGAAGGCCGGCATGACGATCAAAGAGCTCGGCGTCCTGAACCGCTTCCACGTCCCGGCCCGGGCGATGACCGTCGACCTGATCGTGAACGTCGGCCTCGTCCTCTTCGTGTCGAGCAACCTGGCGATCCTGTATCTGAGCAACATCGGGTATGTGTTCGCGCACGTGGCCGCCATGTCCGGCTTCCTGCTCCTGCGCAGGGACCGCCCGGACTGGCCGCGCCCGATCAAGGTGGCGAGGGGCTGGCTGCCGGTCGCCGCAGTGATCGCCGCCTCGAACGCGGTCTTCCTCGTCGTCGGGGCCGGCAACCCGAAGCTGAACGGCTACGGCACCTGGAGCGACTTCGGAATCGGCATCGGAGTGCTCTGCCTGTCCGTCGTCCTCTACGCGTTCCGGCGCACGGTGCAGGACCACCAGCCGATCCACCTTCGTGAGGAGACGCCCAAGCTCCCCGGTGAGGAGGTGGCGCCGCCCGCCGTCGGTGTCCCCGTCACCTAGTGCATCCGAGACGGGAGGGTCGGTCGGACGCGCCGCCCCTCCCGCCGCTTCCTGCGTGCTCGCTCAGCAGCTGCTCGACCAGCAAAGGAGGTTCGTCGACTGATGGCCCGCAACCCGAAGCACGACGTTCTCTTCGAGCCGATCCAGATCGGCCCGAAGACCATGAAGAACCGCTTCTACCAGATCCCTCACTGCAACGGCTTCGGGTCGGAACGGCCGTTGAGCCAGGCTTACTTCCGCGCGATGAAGGCGGAGGGAGGCTACGCCGCGTGCTGCACCGAGTACTGCTCGATCTCACCGGAATCGGACGACACGCATCGCGTCTCCGCCCGGATCTGGGACGACGGCGACATCCGCAACCTCTCGATCATGTGCGCGATGCTCCACGAGCACGGAGCGCTCGCCGCCTGCGAGCTCTGGTACGGCGGGCCGCACGCGCCGTGCATGGAGTCGCGCTGCGTACCACGCGGGCCGACGCAGATCCCCAGCGACTTCGAGTACCTGACGTACGCGAAGGAGATGGACAAGGACGACATCCACGAGGTGCAGCAGCTGTACGTGGACGCGGCGAAGCGCGCGCGCGAGGCGGGCTTCGACATCGTCTACGTCTACGGCTCCCACTCCTATCTGCCGCAGCAGTTTCTGACCCCGTACTACAACCACCGCACCGACGAGTACGGCGGCTCGCTCGAGAACCGCGCGCGCTTCTGGCGCGAGACGATCGAGCAGGTCAAGAACGCCGTCGGCTCCGATTGCGCGATCGCCGTCCGCATCTCGACCGACATGTTCATGGGCGAGGCGGGCACGCAGCTCGAGCGCGACGCGCTCCCGTTCGTCGAGCTCGTCGACGACCTCGTCGACGTCTGGGACGTCAACGTCTCGGGCATTTCCGAGTGGGGCGAAGACGCGACACCGTCGCGCTTCTACGCGCAGGGCAGGCAGCTGCCGTGGCAGGCGGCCGTCAAGTCCGTCTCGAAGAAGCCGGTGCTCGGCGTCGGTCGCTGGACGAACCCGGACGCGATGGTCGACGCGATCAACTCGGGCCAGCTCGACATCATCGCCACCTGCCGTCCCTCGATCTCGGATCCGTTCCTGCCGCAGAAGATCGACGAGGGCAGGCTCGACGACATCCGCGAGTGCATCGGCTGCAACATCTGCATCTCCCGCTGGGAGATCGGCGGTCCGCCGCTGATCTGCACGCAGAACGCGACCGCCGGCGAGGAGTACCGGCGGGGCTGGCACCCCGAGCGGTTCGAGCGCGCGGCGAACGCCGACAACGACGTGCTCGTCGTCGGCGCCGGCCCGGCCGGCATGGAGTGCGCGATGATCCTCGGCAAGCGCGGCATGCGCCGCGTGCACCTCGTCGAGGCGCAGGACGACATGGGCGGGATCATGCGCTGGATTCCGCAGCTGCCCGGACTCGGCGAGTGGGCGCGGGTCGTCAACTACCGCAAGATCCAGATCGACAAGCTGAAGAACGTCGAGTTCATCCCCGATACGACGCTCGACGCGCAGGGCGTGAAGGACTACGGCGCCGAGATCGTGATCGTCGCCACCGGCGGCTACTGGGCGACCGACGGGCTGAACGGCGCGACGCACGACACGATCCCGGGAGCCGATGCGAGCCTCGCACACATCCTCACCCCCGAGCAGATCATGGTCGAGGGCAAGGCCGTCCCGGGCGAACGCGTCGTGATCGTCGACAACGACGGCTACTTCATGGGCGTCTCCCTCGCCGAGAAGCTCGCGCTCGAAGGCAAGCAGGTGACGATGCTGACGCCGATGGGGCACATCGCGCCGTACATGCATTTCACGCTCGAGGCGCCGAACATGCACCGCAAGCTGCACAAGCTCGGCGTCGAGATCGTCACGTACCACATGCCGACGAAGATCGAGGCGGGGGGCGTCACGGCCGCACACGTGTACGACGGCGACGGGCACGAGCGCACGTGGGAAGCCGACGCGACGGTGCTCGTGACACAGCGGCGCTCGAGCGAGGCGCTCTTCCGCGAGCTGAAGGATGTCGACGGACGCGACGCGCTCGCGGCCGAGGGCGTCGCGGCGCTCTACCGGATCGGCGACTGCGAGGCGCCGCGGCTGACGGCGGACGCGATCTTCTCGGGCCACCGGCTGGCGCGCGAGATCGACTCGCCGAACCCGGCGGTCCCGCTGCCGTACAAGCGCGAACGGCGCGTTCCCGATTCCGACGCGCTCGAGGACGATCTCCGCGAGCTGCGAGTCCGCCGCGAGCGGGAGGCGGTGCCGGTCTGAAGATCGTCGTCGCCGTCAAGCAGATCAAGGCGCTGGGGGACGAGGTCGAGTTCACGGCCGACGGCCGGGACGTCGACGAGGACTACCTCGACCGCGCGCTCAACGAATGGGACGGGTGTGCGACCGAGGAGGCGCTTCGCATCCGTGAACGGCTCGGCGACGGGGAGGTTGTGGTCGTCACGGTCGGCGACCCCGAGGCGGAGGCGGCGCTGCGGCGCTGCCTCGCCATGGGCGCCGACCGGGCGATCCGGATCGACGCGGCCCCGCTCGACCCGATCTCGACCGCCCGCGCGCTCTCCGACGTCGTCCGCGAGGAGGAGCCCGATCTCGTCCTGACGGGCGTGCAGTCGGCCGATTCCGTCCAGGGCTCGACGGGCGTGGCGCTGGCCGAGCTGCTCGGCCTTCCCCGCGTCGCCGTCGTGAAGCAGCTCGACTGGAGCGGGGGGACGACGGCCACGGTGCACCGGGAGCTCGAAGGCGGCCTCGTCGACGTCGTCGAGGTGGACACGCCGGCGGTGCTGACGATCCAGACCGGGATCAACGCGCCGAGGTACGCGAACCTGCGCGCGATCAAGCAGGCGGAGCAGCTCGAGATCGCAGTCGTCCCGGCCGAGCCGGGCGAGGCGTCGTACCGCGTGCGGCGCATGTTCGCGCCGCCGCGCGGGGCCGGTGCCGAGATGCTGGACGGCGGCGCCGCGAGCGTCGCCGGGCGGATCGTCGAGATCGTGCGGGAACGTCTCGGTTGAAATTAGCGTCCTGGTCGTCGCCGAGCAACTGCAGGGACGCGTGCGCGACGTGACGTACGAGCTGGTCTCCGCCGCGCAGGGCCTCGACGGGCCGGTCACCGTTGCGGTGATCGGCGGCGCACCGGAGATCGACCGCGCCGGCGTCGACGAGGTCGTGCACGTACAGGTCGCGCAAGCCGAGTTCGAGAACGACGTCTACCAGGCGGCGCTCGAGCGCCTGATCGCGGAGCGCAGCCCGCGCGTCGTGCTGCTCGGCTTCACCGACAACAGCATGGGCTACGGTCCGGCGGTCGCGACGAAGCTCGGCCTCGGTTTCGCAAGCGACGTCTTCGCAGTCGCGGAGGAGGACGGCGCGATCGTGGCGACGCGCGCGTTCTACGGCGCGAAGGTGCACGGCGAGGTGGAGTTCCCGGCCGACAAGCCCGTGCTGCTGCTCCTCCGCCCCACCGCGTGGCCGCCGGCCGACGGCGGCGGCTCGCCGACGGTCACCGAGCTCGCGCTGGACGAGGTGCCGTCGCGCGCGCGGCACGTGTCCTGCGAGGAGGCGCCCAGCGGCGACGTCGACATCGCCGACGCCGACTTCCTGCTCTCGATCGGGCGGGGCGTCGGCGAACAGGAGAACATCGAGCTGTTCGAGGAGCTCGCGGCCGGCCTCGGCGCGACGCTCGCCGTCTCGCGCCCGCTCGTCGACGCCGGCTGGATGCCGAGCTCGCGCCAGGTCGGCCAGTCCGGCAAGACCGTCAAGCCGAAGGTCTATCTCGCGTTCGGCATCTCCGGCGCCGTCCAGCACCTCGCAGGCATGAAGACGAGCGAGACCATCATCGCGGTGAACAACGATCCGGAGGCGGCGATCTTCGACGTCGCACACTACGGCGCCGTGGCCGACCTCTTCGACGTCGCCGAAGAGCTCGCAAAGCTGGTTTGACCGAAACCCGCCAGACGTTCGCCGGGCTCTCGCACTGGGAGATCGTCTTCTGGTACGGGCTGATCGTCCTCTCGACGGCCGACTTCGCCCTGGGAGCGGCCCGGCTCGTGAGCCGGTACGCAGCAGGCCGCCCGCTCGAAGCGCGCGGGCTCGGCGCGCGTGCGGGCCGCGCCGCGGCGAT
>JABFWJ010000493.1 GCA_013362295.1 Thermoleophilia bacterium | reverse complement strand
TATGCGGCTCGGTTGGCGAAAATACTTCTGCAGCGCTGGAGAGGGGTCTTGCGCAGCGGAAGGTCGGGGCTCGCGTCCCGACCTTCCCATTACTGGGTGCGACGGAGCGACCCCGGAGTCGAACCGAGCAAGCGTGGGGCTGCCACGCCGGACTGGTTTTGAAGACCAGCTGGGGCACCGGCCCCTGTCGCTCCAAGATTGGATCGTAGGCACGGGACGGTGACTGTGCGCCGGTAATTGCGCCAGTCGGCGCGCAGTCACGCCGCCAGTGAGGAGGAATCGCCGGCGGTGGGCACGACGACCTTCGTGCACAGCGTCGCGCTCGTCCTGGGCGACACGATTATCGCCTTCCTGCTCCTCAGTCCGCGCTCGAAGCACGTCGCCACAGCACTCGCCGGCGGAGCGACGATCGTCGGCGATCGCGGCGAGCGCCGCATCGAGCGTCAGCGCGGGGCCGTCCGGGTTGTGGTGGTTGAAAAGCTCGACGTGCCCCTTGCGAAGAAGGTCGGCGTGCGTGAGGACGCTCGCCCGGGCGAACGCCCTGCACTTTGTGTTGACTCAACACAAACCTGGCTGGCGCCTCCGAACCTTTGTGTTGAGTCAACACTTACTGAAGGCCCGTCAGGTCCAAGCTCAGAGTGCATAGCGGGGCACCTGCGCGAAAAGCCGCTTGAGCTGCTGATCGAGTTTCCTCGGGCGGCGCCGGCGGATGCGCGCGCGGTTGGTCACTCCTGCGGCGCGGCCTCTCCCGGTGTACGCGCCCGCTGCGCCCACACGACGCAGACGATCACCGCGACCGCCGCGAGGACGGTGACGCGCGTGACTCGCTCGCCCAGGAGCAGCGCCGACCAGATGAGCGTCAGCAGCGCCTGGAGCTGCTGCACCTGGCCGCCGCGCGCGATACCGGCCAGCGCGAGGCCGCGATACCAAGCGAAGAAGCCGAGGTACATCGATGAGACGCCGAGCAGGGCGAACGACGTCCACGCACCGGCGGTCGGCTCGTGGCTCGTGTGCGTCGCGAGCCAGATCGCGACCGACGCAGGGACGGTCACGGGCAGCGCGAGCACCACCACCCAAGAGATCACCTGCCATCCGGGCATCGCCTTCGTCACGGACGCGCCTTCCACGTAGCACCACGACGAGGCGACGACGGCGCATGCGACGAGCGCGTCGGCGTACAGGTCACCGCCCTCCGCGCCGCCGCGAGAGAGCGCGAATGCGAGCAGCGCCGTGGTGCCTGCGCCCGCCGCGGCCCAGAACTGCCACGACACCCTCTCGTGCGTCCGCAGGACGGCGAGCAGCGCAGTCGTCAGCGGCATGAACGCCGCGATCACGGCCGCGTGCGCCGACGTCGTCCGCTCGAGTGCGAGTGCGAGCAGGATCGGCCAGCCGAAGACGGCGCCGAGCATCGTCATGAGTAGCGGCCGCAGCTGGTCGCGCGACGGCCGCGGGACCCGCCGCCAGGCGAGGAGCCCGATCGCGAGCGCACCGGCGATCACCGCGCGCCCGGTCGCGGTCAGGAATGGGTCGAAGCCCTTCACGGCTACCTTCGTCAGCGGAACGGAGAACGAGAACAAGCCGACGCCGAGCAGCGCCCACGCCACGCCCTCGCGCCGCCCTCCACCCACGTCGCAACCGTAGCGACGTCGCACAGCGGCTTGATGCGTCTCTCGGTGATGAAAGCGAGGCGGCGGCTGAACGGTGAACGTCAGCGAGTTCTCAGGCTCGAGCGGTTCGTTCCTGTGTACGAGCCAGAGCCGTGGCGTCACACTGGCGCCATGAAGACTGTCGCGCTCGTTGTGCTCGTGGTCGTTTCGGGCGCTGCTTCCGGCGGCGGTGCGGCCACGAGCGCCGCGATCTCGATCCGGATGTTCCGGGCGCCGACAATTGCGGGGCCGGTGGCGCTCACCGCCGGCCCCGACAGGGCCGTCTGGTTCACGAACGAGCGCGCGCGATCGGTCGCACGGATCACGATCGCAGGTTCGGTGACCGCGCCTCTGGCGTCAGCCATCTCCGCGCCGGGGGCGATCACGACCGGCCGCGACGGCGCGCTTTGGTTCGTGGAAGGCGGCTCCACGCTCGCGCGGATGACGCCGGGCGGTGGGCTCACCGAGTACGCCGCCGGGAGCACCGTGAACATTGCGAGCGGGACCGACGGGGCGCTGTGGTTCACGACCGGCGGCAAGTCCGTCGGCCGCATGACGACCACGGGGGAGGTGAGGTTGTTCGTCGAGCCGCACAAGCTACGCGGCACCTACGGGATCGCGCGTGGACCGGACGGCGCGATGTGGCTCACCAACTACCTGGGCAGCTCGATCGGACGCATCGAGCCGACCGGTGCCGTCACGACGTTCACCGCCCCGTGCGTCCGGTATCCGACGGGGATCACGGCCGGCCCGGACGGGGCGCTCTGGTTCGCGGACGACTCCGGCACGATCGGGCGGATCACCGTCGCGGGCCGGATCGCGTGCTTCGGCGACGCCACGCGTGTCGGCCATCCGGACGCGATCGTTGCGGGGGGAGACGGCGCGCTCTGGGCCGCCGATCGGGGTGGGTCGATCGTCCGCATGACGACGCACGGCGTGGTGACGCGGTACGCGACCGCCGGGATGCGCTTCCCGGACAGCATCGCGACCGGCCCGAACGGCACAGTGTGGTTCACGGACTACGCGGCGAACGCTGTCGGGCGGATTGCTCGGACCGGGCGGCCGACCAGGCCCGCGAGCCCCCGACGCCTGCCGCGGGTGACGTTTATCTCCGACTCGGTGGCCGCGTCGCTCACCTTCGACAACGGGGCCAAGTCGATCCTCGCAAGCGGCGTCGACCTGTTCCTCGAGCCGGGCCAGGCTCGGACGCTCGGTCCCTCGGCGCCGGGTGGGATCGCACCGCCGACCGTGCTCGAGCTCGTCACGCAGCTCGGCCACAGGCTTGGGCAGACAGTCGTCGTGGAGATCGGGGACAACGACTACGCCGACCAGTACGCGGCCAACATGGAGGCCGCGCTGACCGCCTTTCGCACGGCGGGCGTGAAACACGTGCTCTGGGTGACGCTTCACGTAACACCGGACCACACGAGCTACGGGACGATGAACGACGCGATCGCCGCCGCGGCGTCGCGGCACCCCGAGCTGACGATCATCGACTGGAACGCGTATGCGTCCGCACACTCGGAATGGTTCCAGCCGGACGGTGTCCATCTGACCGGCGACGGCCCGCGCGCCCTGTCGCGGCTCATCCACGCGAGCCTCGTGAATCTCGGGATCCCGCTCATCGACGCTCGAGCCGGAAGAGCCAGATGATCGACGACGGCTTCCCGCGCCAGGCCGCGTTCGTCGCGTCGATCGCCTCGGCGTGCAAGCTCCAGGTGTACGGCGGTTCGTTCGGGTCCTGCGGCGGCAGCCGCTCTCCGTCGTGGACGGTCCGGCCCTCGTCGTCCAGAAGCGGCGACGGCACGCGCGGCTCCTCGCATCTGAGCACCCGGAATCCGAGCGGGAGCGCCGCCGCGAGGTACTCGCTCGCGAGGCGTGCGTACACGGGCATGTAGCCGAGGTCGCCCTGCGGGTCGTCGAACCCGACCGGCAGGCCGATGTCACCGATCAGGCCGCGGTGGTCGGAGACGACGAGGTGGCCGCCGGGACGCAGCACGCGCGCGAACTCGCGGAACGGGCTCTCGATGTTCGGCAGGTGCACGAGCGCGATCGCGCAGACGACGAGGTCGACCGAGTCGTCCGCGAGCGGCAGCTCATGGAGATCGGCCTGGTGGAACTCGCCCTGCGGGATCTTCTCGCGGGCGCGCGCGAGCATCCCCGGTGACGAGTCGACGCCGATGACGGTGTGCCCGAGCGACGCAAGGTACGCGGCGTGCCGCCCCGTGCCGCACGCAGCATCGAGCGCGACGCCGATCGGCATCCCGTCGAGGATCTCACGCACGATCGGCTGCTCGATCTCGAGCAGCTGGTTCCCCGGCTCGTCGTACGACGGCGCCCAACTGTCGTAGCCCTCGCGCGTCGAGATCGGGCGCGCCTCGATCCCGGTGCCGAGCGCGTTCGGCGACTCGAGCAGCTCGCGGATCTCGTGGAGACGCGCGAGCGTGAACTCGCGGTCGTACGCACCGGAAAACGCGCGCAGCAGCGCGATCCCCTCCAACCCGATCAGGTACGCCAGCGGATGCTGGTAGATCGTGCGGTCTTCGCCGCCGGAACCGCCGCTTGGCTCCTCGTCGTGCTGACTCACTCCTGATCTCGCACGAGCTCCAACGTTGCGCAGTGGAGACCGGCGATCGCGAACTTGTGGCTCTCCGAGAAGTCGACCTGGATCACCTCGACGTCGTGCGCCTCGAGAGCCTTCACGACCGTCGGAGATCCTGCGTTCATGACCACCTTGCCCGGAGCGAGGGTGACGCCGTTCAGGGCGAGGTCCCAGTACTCGTCGACCGGCACCTCGATGATCGTGAAGTCGCGCTTGACGAGCTCGCGCACGAAGCCGTAGTTGACGAGGTGCGGCGCGAGCAGGCACTTCCGCTCGTCGACTGTCAGCATGACCATGTCCATGTGGGAGGTGCCGATGTTGCCGTTCCCGGTCGTGTCGTACCAGCCTGGGCTGTGACAGACGATCAGCTCGATGCCGAGGTTCGAGAGGACGAACTCGAGCTGCCGCAGTCCCTCCTCGTTCGCGACCACGGACTCGTTGAACACGAACGTCTTCGCGTCGAGCCACCGTCCCGCTCCCGGCTCGCAGACACCCTTGCCGTGAACCGTCAGATAGATCGGCACCTGCAGCGCCGCGAGCGCCTGCTCCCAGATCACTTCCCGGCCGCGCTGCCACGATCCGAGCGCGTAGCGGTGGACGATCGCGCCGCCGTGCACGATCAAGCCGCCGCCGGCGAGCGTGACGAGGTTCTTGATCCAGCCGTAGGCGCCGATCGCGGGCACCGGCGGTTCGATGGAGTTGACGCGGACGCCGTGGTCGGCGAGCACCTGGTAGTACTCGTCGTACTGGGCCTGGAGCCTGCCGAGATCGGCGGTTCCTGCTGCGCTCGAGTAGTAGTACTGCCATTCCTCCGAGTACTCGGGCCGGATCTCGTTCTCCGTCGGCCGCGAGACGAGCACCTCGCGGAGCGTCCCGATCCCCTCCGCGCCCCAGCGCCTCCCCCAGATCTGCTCGACCTCGTCGTAGAAGTCGGTCTCGTGCAGCATGAAGTTGCGCAGCGGCTTCCCGGACTCGAACCACGGCAGCGTCTCGAGCACCTCGCGCTCGTCGTGGAACGCGGCCGGCCGCGGCGACGAATACGACAGCTCGGCCGTCGCGCCGTCGGCGGTACGGATGCGGAACGGCACGGCCTCGCGTGTCGACGAGCTCGTGACGGTCATCGGCGGCACCTCCAGGTCTTGGTTGCTCGAGTGATCCTACGCAGGGGTCGTCGCTGCTTCAGACGTGGAGCGCGAGCGCCTCGCCGGGGGCGAGGCGCTCGCGCGAGTACGACTGGGCCTCCGCGACCGTCACGAGCCGACGCCGGCCGCCGCCAGGAAGACGAGCACGAGCGTCGTCGCCGCGAGCAAGCCGTGCAGGCCGACGATCGCCACCGGGAAGCGCTGTTCGGCCGCGGCGGCGTCGCGCTTGCTGCGCTGAGCGAGCCAGATGCCGAGCATTGCGAAGCCGATCGCCGCGACGACGAGCAGCAGCGCGAAGGCGATCCACGCGACGGTGCTCGAGTCGCTGGCGACGTAGATGATCCAGAGCACGAGCCCGGTCGCGGCGAGAGCGAAGTGGGTGAGGATGATCGCGGGCCGGATCCGGCCGCTCTCGCGCTGCGCCATGCCGCCGTTCTTCAGCCAGATCGTGAGCAGCACGAAGCCTCCGCCCGCGGTCAGCACCCATGTGATCAATGCAGCCCAGTCCATCTCTTCCTCCTCGACTCGCATACGGTGAACCAACACGATCGCGCGCCACCCAGCCGCCGGCGGTCGGCGCCCACGAGAGCGACATCGCGCTCTATATACCAAATGTGCAGATTTAGATGCGGCGCGGCTCCCGAAGCGAGATCAGCACGCGGCAGGATTCGTGCTCGACCAGGCAGTCGCGTGTCTCACATTCGACGCGCTCCACCTCGATCTCCGCGAGCGCACGCGCTGCCAGTCCGGCCCACATACCGCGATCGATCTCCGCCGCCTTCGGGTGTGCGGAGACGAGCGGCCGCAGGGGACAGGTGGCGGTCGCGATCACGGCGCTTGCACGGCCGACCTCTTCGAGCGACGCCTGGTAGCCGAGGCTGCGCACCGCCTGGCACATCTGCTCGAACGCGCGTTTCGGCGACTTGCTCGGCTTCAGTCCCGCGAGTCGCGCGAGCTCCTCGCCGAACGCGACGCCGATCGCGCGCAGCCGCTTCGCGGAGACACCCTCGACGAGCAGGCCGAGCAAGGACTCGTACCGCCGGGCCGGAAATTCGATCGCGTCGAGTGACGGCGCCACGGCATACGTCTTCGCAGGCCGGCCGGCGCCCGGTCCGGTGCGACCCGACCGGCGCTCGTAGGCCGGTTCCAACAACCCGGCCTCGACGAGCCGCTCGAGCCGCGAGCGTGCGACGTTGCGGTGGACGTCCTGCGCGGCGGCAAGGTCGTCGGCCGTGATCGGCAGCGCAGAACGGCGCGCGAACAGCAGCGCGTCGCGCAGCTCCGGATGACCGACTGCCTCGAGCGCGTCCATCGTTCTAACGCCAACCTAGCAGGAGATAGAAGTCCGGAATCGCCCGGCGTGGGGCCTGAACAGCACCTGAACGGCCCCGGCCGGTGCGTCGGCGCCGGAGTACCGTCGTCGCTCGAGGTGGCGACACTCCTCTTCCTCGGCGCGAGCGTGTCTCAGCTGCCTGCGATCCGTCACGCTCAGGCGGCGGGTCATCGTGTCGTCGCCGTCGACGGCGACGCCGATGCGGTCGGCTTCGAGGTCGCAGACGTCTGCGTCAATGTCGACTTCTCACACGTCGAGCAAGTTGCGTTCGCCGGCGAGACCCACGGTGCCGACGGCGTCCTCGCGATCTCGAGCGACCGCGCGGTCGTCCCTGCTTCGGTCGTCGCGGAACTGCTCGGCCTGCCGGGGATCGGCGTGGACGTGGCGCGTGCGATGACCGACAAGCCGATCATGCGGGCGAACCTCGCCGAGGCAGGCGTGCCGCAACCGCGGCACGCGGTCGTCACCGCCAACACCGATCTCGACAGCGTGGTCGACGAGACGCCCTTCCCGGCGGTGCTCAAGCCCGCCGACTCGGGCGGACAGCGCGGGCTCTTCCTGATCCACTCGCCGACGGACATCGAGCGGCATCTGCAGGGCACGCTCGCCTTCTCGCCGACGGGCCGCGCGATGCTCGAAGAGTTCGTCGACGGCACGGAGCTGAACGGGATCGTCATCGTCCGCGACGGGGAGCCGACGCTCGTGACGCTGTCCGACCGGCTCCGGCCCACCGGCGCGGGCTTCGGCGTCGGCTGGATTCACAGCTTCCCCTCAGCGCTCGACCCCCCGGTGCTGGAGCGCGCACGCGAGATCGCATTCGACGCGGTGCGCGTGCTCGGCCTCCGCGACGGGATCGCGTTTCCGCAGCTGATCGCAGCGGGCGACGACGTACGCCTCATCGAGATCGCGGCGCGCATTGCCGCGGGGCAGATGGCGGACCTCGTTCGCGCGGGTGCGGGGATCGAGCTGTTCGACGTCGCGATCGCACAGGCACTCGGGCGCCCGGTACCCGACACGCTCGTCGTGCCCGGCACGGTCTGTCCCGTGGCGATCCGGTTCCTGACGGCGGCGCCGGGCATCCTGCCGCTCGGGACGGTCACCTCGATTCACGGACTCGACGCCGTGCGCGGGTCACCCGGCGTCGTCGCGGCGGGGCTGTACTTCGACGTCGGGACGACGATCACCCCCGTGCAGGTCGATGCCGACCGGCGCGGTTATGTCGTCGCGATGGGCGACACGCCCGCGGAGGCGCTCGAGCTCGCCGACGCAGCGGCGCGCAGGCTCGTCGTGCGGACGCGGCGCGAGCCGCTCGCCGCGAAGGGCGCACGGTTCGTGATCCCGGCGGCGGCCGCCGTCCTCGCCGCCGCGGCGGTTGGCATCGCCGCGGTCCTCGTCCCGCACGCTCCGCGGCCGCGCTTGCTCTCCGACACGATCCGCACGCGCGGCGACCGGTTGCAGGTGCTGTACGCGTTCAACGAGCCCGTGCGCGCAGAGCTGCTCGTCAACGGCAGGCCGGCAACCCGGCTCTCGTCCCTCGGTCGGCGTGGCGAGCTCCTGTGGCGTGACCGGGGCAGCGTGTCGGGCCCCGTCGCGATCGAGGGCATCGACCGCAGCGGGCGGCGGGCCGTCTTCAGCGTCGTCCGCCGCGTGCCCGGCGCAGCACGCGTACGTCACCGCGGCGCAGCGTGAGCCCGTCGGCGTCGTAACGCTCGAGCAGGAGCTGGGCGGTGCGGCGGCCGACGCCGAGCGCATCGCGGAACGACGCGAGCGTGATCGGGTCGAGCCGTGAGAGGAGCTCCTGTCCGCGCTCGTAGAGACCGGTCGACACCGCGAACCCGTCGCCCACGCGGCGCAGTCGCCCGGCGTCTTCGAGATACGCCGCGAGCTGCCGGTCGGCGACCTTGGCGATCTCCTCGTGCGCGAGCTGCGCCTCGAGCTCGGACGCCGCCTGCGCACGCTCCCCGAGCGCCGCCGTCGCGCCGGGCAGGTACGCCTTCGCACCTCGCCGCTCGATCTCCAGCAGGTTGAGCACGTACGGAGTCCACGGCTCGGACGGCAGGAGCTCCGCGAGCGGCACGCCGGGATCGAGCGGACTCGACTCGGCGCGCGCAGCGAGCCGTGCGCGCACCGACGCTCGGAGGTCCGCCAGCCATGCCTCCGAGAAGACGTGCTCTCCAGCGGCACGCACCGCCGTCAGCCCGCGTGCGAGCTCCGCGGGAGCGAGCACCCCGCGGGCCTGCAGCTCGCGCCCTGTGACCGGGCCGTCGACGAGCGCGCGGACGATCTCCTCGGGGTCGCCCCGCTCCAGCACGGCCAGGCGCTCCGGCTCGAGGCCCCGCGGCGGCGCGGGGTCGAGCACGACGCCGCCTCCGATGGTCGTCTCGGTGCGCAGCACGACCCGGTCTCCGCGCGCGGCGACGACCGGCTCCGCGAGCCGCAGCTGCGCGTAGCGTCCGTCGCGCGCGACCCGCGCCGGTAGCGCCGTGGTGCCGACGTGCACCGTCACCGAGGACGGCACCTCGGCGAGCTCCTCGAGCCGCACGTCGAGGCGATAGGAGACGGGATAGTGCCCCGGGGCGACGAGCACGTCGCCGCGCACCAGCTCGCGTCGTTCCAGGGTCGGCAGGTTGACCGCAACGCGCTGGCCCGCGGCCGCCTCCTCGACCGGCGTGTCGTGCACCTGCACGCTCCGCACCCGCACGGTCCGCGCGCCCGGCTCGACACGCAGGACGTCGCCCGCGGCGATCGTCCCCGACCAGAGCGTCCCGGTCGCCACCGTGCCGACGCCGTGCAGGGTGAACACGCGATCGACGTAGAGCCGAGTCGCGCGTTCCGGATCTCGCTCGTCGACGGGGACGCGCGCGAGCGCGGCGCGCAGCTCGTCGAGGCCGGCCCCCGTCTTCGCCGAGACGGGAACGACCTCGGCGTCGGGCACGAGCTCGCGCGCCTCCTCGAGCGCGAGCTCCAGCGTCTCCTCGTCGACCGCGTCCGCCTTCGTCACCGCGACCACGCCGCGCACGACGCCCAGTAGCCGCAGGACCGCAAGGTGCTCGACGGTCTGCGGGCGTGCCCCCTCTTGCGCGTCGATCACGAGCAGGAAGAGGTCGATGCCGGTCGCGCCCGCGATCATCGTGCGCACGAACCGCTCGTGGCCCGGCACGTCGACGAGCGACAAGCGGCTCCCGTCGGGCAGCTCGAGCGGTGCATAGCCGAGGTCGATCGAGATCCCTCGCGCCTGCTCCTCCGGCAGACGATCGGTGTCCTTGCCCGTCAGCGCGCGCACGAGCCAGGTCTTGCCGTGATCGATGTGACCGGCGGTGCCGACGGTCAGCGGCATGCGCGAACCGCCGCGGCGGCCTCGGCGAGCTCCTCGTCGCCGAGC
>JABFWJ010000062.1 GCA_013362295.1 Thermoleophilia bacterium | reverse complement strand
GGCCCGGGGTCGAGAACGTCGTCACGACGCTTTCGCCCTCGCCGAGCTTGTCGCCGAGGCGCGTGCCGTTCAGAAACGTCCACGTCAGCCGGCACGAGACCGTGCACGGCGTCGTCGACGTGAAGGTGATCGGCGAACCGACGAGGTACGGCCCGGGTGAGGCTGCGGCCGTCGCGGTGTCGGTCGTCGCCGCGCCCGCTGACGGGACGACGAGCAGGATGAGGAGAACTGTTAGCGCCGCCCCGAACCGTTTACTACCGAGAGCTGTGCCTTGAATCCTCGGCATCCGTCTCTTCGAATGTACTCCTCTCCGAATCCGGGGCATAGACCCGATTTGAGAGACTGGGCGCGAACCGACGGCAAAGGAGCAGAAATGCCCAAGCAGATCGACTGCCCGTGTGGCGAGACGGTCACCGGCGAGACCGACGACGAGCTCGTGAGCGCCACGGAGGCCCACATCAGCGAGCGGCACCCCGAGATGGTCGGGACGAAGTCGCGCGAGGAGATCCTGGCGATGGCGCACGACGCGTAGCCTCGGCGGCGCCGCCCGCGCGCTGCCGCCTAGAGGTCGGTTGGCACTCTTACGGCGTGCCGCGCCCGCCGCTCTCCGTTCTCGATCTGGCGCCGATCGTCGAAGGCGACGGACCGGGCGACGCGCTCCGCAACTCCCTCGACCTCGCCCAGCACGTCGAGCGCTGGGGCTACCGGCGGTTCTGGCTCGCGGAGCATCACAACGCGCTCGGCATCGCGAGCTCGGCAACCGCGGTTGTGATCGCGCACATCGCGGCCGGAACGCGGACGATCCGCGTCGGCGCCGGCGGGATCATGCTGCCGAACCATGCGCCGATCGTGATCGCCGAGCAGTTCGGCACGCTCGAGGCGCTGCATCCGGGTCGGATCGACCTCGGCCTCGGACGCGCGCCGGGCACCGATCACCTCACGGTCCGCGCGCTCCGCCGAGACCCGATGGGCGCCGACACGTTTCCGCAGGACGTTCTCGAGCTGCAGCACTACCTCGCGGACCCGCGGCCGGGCCAGGCGGTGCGGGCGACACCGGGGTCGGGCGCGCACGTCCCGCTCTGGATCCTCGGCTCGAGCCTGTTCGGCGGGCAGCTCGCGGCGATGCTCGGGCTGCCCTATGCGTTCGCCTCGCACTTCGCACCGGACGCGCTGCTCCCCGCGCTCGAGCTCTACCGCTCGACCTTCCGGCCGTCCGAGCAGTTGCAGGAACCCTACGCGATGGTCGGTGCGAACGTGATCGTCGCCGACGACGACGAGACGGCGCGTAGGCTGTTCACCTCGGCGCAGCAGTCGTTCACGAACATCTTGCGCGGCCGACGTGGACGGCTGCCGCGCCCGATCGACGACATCGAGTCCTACTGGACTCCCGCCGAGAAGGAGCGCGCGTCGGCGATGCTGCGCCGCTCGTTCGTCGGGTCGCCCGAGACGGTTCGTGCCGGGCTCGATCGCTTCGTCGCGGAGACGAATGCGGACGAGGTGATCGTCGCGGCCGCGATCCACGACCACGCGGCGCGGCTTCGGTCGTACGAGTTGCTCACGCCTGCCCGGGACGCCGCCGAGCAGTCGGCGGCGCCGGGGGCCGCACTCGGCGCGCGTCACGCCTGAACGACGCTAGAAACGGCCGCGGCCGAGCGCGCCCACGACGAGCAGGACGAGCACCACGATCAAGATGATCCAGAGAATGCTCACGCGAACCTCCTTCCTCGTTTAGACAGGGGAATTGCTGCTGAGCTCCGGTCAGGGAGCCGACCCGCTTTCCTTCGTCTGGCCGTCCTTGATCTCCCCACGCCAGGCGCCGGACGCGGCGTGCCGCGCCTCGATCAGCTCCCGGAAGCGCTCGAGATCGCCGCGCACCCGGCGGTCGTCGAGGCCGATCGCCGAGCCGACCTTCTCGGTGATCCCGCCCGGCGTGTAGGACATGTTGAGGCGGATGCGTGTCCGCAGCCCCGAGCCCGCCGGCTCGAACGTGACGGCGCCGCGCGTCTGCTTGCCGTCGACCGATTCCCAGACGATGCGCCGGTCGGGAACCTGCTCGAGGATCTTCGCGTCCCACTCGGCTTTCTTCCCGGAAACGGTCGCAGCCCAGTGCAGCAGCGTGTCGTCGAGCTGCCTGACCTCGTCGACGCCCTCCATGAACGAGGGGAACTCCTCGAATTGGGTCCACTGGTTGTACGCGGTGCTGACCGGAACCTCGACCTCGATCTCCTGTTCGACGGTCGTCGGGCTCGCCGCCGCGAGCCGGTCCCGGTTGCCGGCGGCGCGCACCTTGTTCACGACGGCGCTGCGGAGGCTCGGAACGGCGGCGATCACCAGTCCGCCGCCCGTGAGGAAGAGCAGGAAGTTCCGCAGCTTGTGGCTGCGGGCCTTCTCCATCCGGCCCCTGGCCTTCTGCAGTTGGAGGATCGCCTCGGCGACCTGCGCCCGAAGCACCGGATCGGACCCCAGCCTCAGGGCGAGACCTCGCAGACCCATCTGTTGCCTCGCCCGCCCGCGCGCTGCCGCCCCTGCGGCGATTGCGGAGACGAGCCGCTCGCGGAGCTTCTCGTCGTGCGCCAGCCGATCGACATAGGGCGACACGCTGTCGAGAGCGTCACCGGCGACCGTCGCGACGTTTTTGCGTCCGAACATCAGCTTCCCCTTC
>JABFWJ010000225.1 GCA_013362295.1 Thermoleophilia bacterium | reverse complement strand
GGCCTCGACGCCGCGCCGCGGCCGGACGGCGCGGTCGCGTTTGTTCGCCCCGGCGCGGCCGGCCCCGCATTCGTGCTCTCGAGCCCGTGGGCGGCGGACACGGTCGGCGGGCGGGTCGTGCACGCCGGCGAGACGCACCCGCAGCTGACCGCGCACCGGCTGGGCAACGGCGACTGGCAGATCGCGCTCGCGGTCGACCGCGCGTGGCTCGCGAGCTCGGCGCGCCGGTTCCCGGTCGTCGTCGACCCGACGATCTCGATCGTCGCCGCGCAGGACGCAGAGTTCGAGACGACGTGCACCTACGCGCCCTGCCAGACGCGCGACGACGATCCGATGTCGATCGGGGGCGACGACGTCTCCACCTACGCGGTCGGCGTGCAGTTCGACCTGACCGCCGTACCGCCCGATGCGAGCGTCAGCGACGCGGCGCTCGGCCTGCACTTCACCGGCACGTGCGGCTGGACGAACCAGTTCGGCTTCGACTGCCCTCCGGCGTCGCACACGATCGACGCGTACCGCATGACCGCTCCCTGGTCGGAGGGTTCCGTCACGCCGCAGACGGCGCCGGGTGACATCGGCTTTGACCCGGCGGTGCTCACGTCCGCGACGCTCGCCGCCGGCGCGCCCGCGGGCTGGCTGGCCTGGAACGTCACGAGCACGACGCAGGCGTGGCTCACCGGAGCCCAGCCGAACGACGGACTGCTGCTCAGGCACGATCCGGAGGCGCTCGACACGGGCGCGCCCACGTTCGAGAGCTCCGAGGACGACCCGTCACTGGCGCCGCGGCTCGACGTCACCTACAGCGGGGGCACGGCCCCGCCGCCGTCGCCGACGTACACGCAGACCGTCACCGCAGACGGACCGATCGGGTACTGGAAGCTCGCCGACCTCGGCACGACGACCGCGGCGGACTCCTCCGGACTGAATCACCCGGGCGACTACAGCGGCGCATTCGCACTCGGCCAGCCCGGTTTGCTCGCGCACCCCACCGACACGGCAGTCACCTTCCGCAACGCGTCGTTCGACGGCCGCATGGTCACGCAGTATCTCTACGGCTACGCGGGCGCCGCGGTCACCGCCGAGACCTGGGTGAACTACGCCGGCGCGACGGGTCTCGACCAGCTGGTCACGCGCAACTACCCGTCGAACGGCGGCTGGATGCTCGGCGTCACACGGCCGAATGGCATCCAGCAGGCCGTGTTCACCGTCGTGAAGGGCGGCGTCAGGTACACGGCGTCCGCGAGCGTGACGCCCGGGACCCTCTACCTCGCCGGCACGTACGACGGCAGCGCGGTGCGTCTGTACGTGAACGGCACGCTCGCAGCCACGCGCTCGCTCCTCGGCGCCCCGCTCTCGCCGACGGCGTCGACCGTGCTCGCAGGCACCATCGTCGACGACGTCACGCTCGACGAGACGGGCGTCTACGACCAGGCGCTGACGGCGACCCAGCTGCAGGCGCACTTCGCGGCCGGCGAGCGCTAGCAGGAACGATCGGCGGGGTAGGCCCGGGCCTACCCCGCCGCGTCTCTTAGGTTTCGACGTTACGGTCGAGGTATGCGGATGATCGCGTTGGCGGTCGCGATGCTGCTCGCGGCGTCGCCCTGTGGGAGCCGAACCTCGCCAAGTGCGGCACCGCCGAGCTCGAACCAGAAGGTCTTGACGCGGGCACAATCGGAGCGACTCGTCCGCTGGGCGGGCTCGCTCCGATCGTGCCTCCGGCAGCGCGGCTACCCGGTGGGTGCGGTGAAGCTCGCGCGGACGCGCATCGAGCTCGCGGTCCCGGAAGGAACCGAGTTCCACGCGCTCGTCGGCGCGGGCGTCGCCTGCGGCGAGGCGCTCGGCGACCCGTTCCCCGCGTCGTCGCTGCAGACGTTCGCGGATCGCATCGTCCTCTACCTGCCGAAGCGCTGTCTGCTCGACCCGAACGTCTCGGCGTAGCGTCGTGCTCCGGACAACCGGGCGCGACCGACGCGGTCGGCGGGCGGCTTGTCGGCCTGTGCCACCTCGCCCGTTAGAGGCCTGTCAACCGTGTCTTCGAGGTACGCCGTGTGCTGCTGTTTGTGTCGTCTCGGAGCGCTTTCTTTCCGTTACACGCGTTTCCGTTACACAGAGGAGCGACGAGCCGCGCCTGTGATACATCACGCGTCGGGCACCGTGAAGACGAAGCTGCTCACGCCCTGCGCCGTCCGGCCGCTGCTCTTGTCGACGACGGAGAAGCGCCACTCGCACGATCCGCGGTCCGCGTCGATCGTGAGGCGCGGCCGCCCACCCGGCGATGCGAATGCCAGGGCGTTGAGGATGACGTCGCGAAAGAGCGTCGCGAGCTGCGCCTCGTGCGCGTCGAGGATCGGGAGGCCGCTGACCGAGACGAGGGCGCGGCGCTCCCGGAGCACGCTGCGCAGCGATGCGAGCACGTCGCCGACGACAGCAGCCGAATCGACCTCGAGATGTTGCACCGTGTTCGGGGGCATTGCTCGGATGAGCGCGCCGCGGGTCTCCTGATACGTCGACGTCAAGCGGCGATCTCGCCCGAGCCGCGCGGGATCAAGCGCGTCGGCACGACGATGTGGCGTGGAGGCGAGCGGTCGCCGGCCAGCCGTCCGAAGAGGAGCTCCGCCGCCGTTCGCCCGAGCGCCGTCGAGTCCTGGGCGACGACGGTCACCGGGGGTTGGAGCAGATCGGCGAGCAGCACGTCGTCGAAGCCGACGAGGGCGACGTGGTGCTGGCGCCCCAGCTGCTGGAGCGCGCGGACGGCGCCGATGGTGATCAGGTTCTGTGCTGCGAACACGGCCGTCGGCGGGTCGTCGCGGGCGAGCAGCTCGCGGACGATCTCCGCGGCCGCGTCCATGCTGCGCACATCCAGGAAGACGAGGCGCGGATCCAGGCCGATGCCGCCTGCGCCCAGCGCCTCGAGGTAGCCGAGATGGCGCTCGGACGCGGTCCAGATCGACGACGCGTCCCCGAGGAACGCGATGCGGCGGTGCCCGTGTGCCGCGAGGTGGCTGACGGCCGCCCGCGCGCCGCCGCGGTTGTCGGCAGTGACGACGTCCGCGTCGGGGACGCCGCCGACGCGATCCATGTAGACGAGCGGGCGTCCGAGCCGCCGCTCGCGCAGCATCAGGCTCTGGTCGTTCCCGACGGGGATGACGATCAGGCCGTCGACGCGGCGCGAGACGAACGCGAGCAGCAGCTCCTGCTCCCGCTCCGGGTCCTCGTCGGCGCTGCCGGCGAAGACGAGCACGCCGCGCGGAACCGCGACGTCCTCGATCGCGCGGTGGAGGGCCGACGAGAAGGGGTTCGAGACGTCCTCCAGCAGAAGCCCGATCGTCCGCGTCTTCTGGTCGGCGCGCCGCAGGCTACTCGCCGTGGCGTTCGGGCGGTAGCCGAGCAGCTCGACGGCGTCGCGGACGCGGCGCTCGAGCGGCGCGGACACGCCCTGCTCCTGGTTGACGACGCGGGAGACGGTCTTGAGGCTCACCCCGGCGACGGCGGCGACGTCCCGCATCGTCGGCGGCCGCGGATGTCCGTCGAGCGTCTGCTCGACAACGTTATCAGGATCGCGCCCCTGCACAGCGCCATTATGGCTCTTTGATGCGTGCTAGACAAGCATGAGCGAGAGTGATATAAGCTCGACAACGTTGTCGAAGGGCTCTCTCCAAGGGGTCAACACAGGAGGAATCGCATGGCACATCGGCTCCCGAGCTCGCGCCGGTCGCGGCTCGTCATCGCACCGATCGTGGGCGCAGCGCTGCTCGTGGCGGCGCTCGCCGCAGGCAGCTCAGCGGCGTCGCGGACGACGCCGTCGCACGTCTCGTCGGCGAAGGCTCAGGTGATCGTCGGCTTGATCACGAAGACCGACACCAACCCGTTCTTCGTGAAGATGAAGCAGGGCGCGCAGAAGTCGGCCCAGCAGCTCGGCGCGAAGCTCCTGACGGCCGCCGGCAAGTTCGACGGCGACAACGCGAGCCAGGTGACCGCGATCGAGAACATGGTCACCGCAGGCGCGAAGGGAATCCTGATCACGCCCTCGGACACGAAGGCGATCGTCCCAGCGATCAAGAAGGCGCGGGCGGCCGGCGTGGTCGTGATCGCACTCGATACGGCGACCGACCCGGCCAGCGCGGTGGATGCGCTGTTCGCGACCAACAACTACAACGCAGGCCTGCTGATCGGGAAGTATGCGAAGGCGAAGTTCGGGTCGAAGACGGCGAAGATCGCGACGCTCGACCTGTCGCCGGCGCGCGTGACGGTCGACGTCGCCCGCCACAACGGCTTCCTCGCCGGGTTCGGAAACGCCAAGGCAACGGCGAGCGCGAAGGGGTTCGTCAAGGACTCGCGGATCGTCTGCAGTCAGGACGCGGCGGGCGACCAGGCGAAGGGTCAGACCGCGATGGAGAACTGCATCCAGAAGAGCCCTGACATCAACCTCCTCTACACGATCAACGAGCCGACGGCGCTCGGCGCCTTCACGGCGCTCAAGGCCGCAGGCAAGGAGAAGCAGGTCACGATCGTCTCGGTCGACGGCGGGTGCACCGGCGTGCGCGGCGTCAAGGCCGGCAAGATCGCCGCGACCTCGCAGCAGTACCCGCTCAAGATGGCGAGCCTCGGCGTCGCCGCCGTGGTCAAGTTCGCGAAGACCGGCGCGAAGCCGCACGGCTACACCGACACCGGCGTCACGCTCATCACCGGCAAGCCCGTCCGGGACGTTCCGTCGAAGAACGTCGCGTTCGGCTTGGCGAACTGCTGGGGGTAGACCCGACGTGAGAGGCCGGCGGCTCGCCGCCGGCCTCTTGCCCTTGACGCGACACCCCTCATAGAGTCCAGACCCATGGTGGAGACGACACCTCTCGGCGTCGACGGCGAGGTTCCGGAGGCCGAAGCCGGGCCCTCGTTTGTGACGCGGCTGTTCGGCATCCCGGCGTTGGGGCCGTTCGTCGCGCTGATTCTCGTCGGCGCGTTCTTCGCCCTGAAGAGCGACCGGTTCCTGACGGGCGGGAACCTCTCCCTCGTCCTGCAGCAGACGATCGAGGTCGGAACACTCGCGATCGGCCAGACGCTGGTCATCCTCACGGCGGGCATCGACCTCTCGAACGGTGCGGTCATGTCCTTCGGCTCGATCGTCATGACAAAGCTCGCCGTCGACAGCGGAATGTCGCCCATCCCCGCGATCGCGCTCGGTCTCTTGGCGTGCGTCGCGTTCGGGGTGCTGAACGGCGCGCTCGTCACCGGCATCAGGCTCCCCGCGTTCATCGTCACGCTCGGCACTCTGAACATCGCGTTCGCGCTGACGCACATCTACTCGGGCGAGGCGACGATCTCCGGGTTACCGGGCGAGATGACCTTTCTGGGCGACACGTTCAAGATCGGCGGGACCGCCGTCACGTACGGCACCGTCGTGATGCTCGCGCTTTATGTCGTGGCGTGGTTCGTGCTCACCCAGGCGCCCGTCGGACGTCACGTGTACGCGCTGGGCAACAACCCGGAAGCGGTGCGGCTCGCCGGCGTCCACATCCGGCGTCTGCTCGTCGGCGTGTACGCGACCGCCGGGCTGATCTATGGAATCGCCGCGTTGCTGCTCGTCGCGCGCACGCAGGTCGGCGACCCCGCCTCGGGCCAGACCGACAACCTCGACAGCATCACCGCCGTCGTGCTCGGCGGCACCAGCCTCTTCGGCGGCCGCGGCAGCGTGATCGGGACGTTGATCGGAGCGCTGATCGTCAGCTGCATCCGCAACGGCCTGACGCTGCTCGGCGTCGATTCGATCTACCAGGTGCTGATCACCGGAATCCTGGTCATCGTCGCCGTCGCCGTCGACCAGCTCACGCGAAGGGGGACCAGATGAACAACACGGCTCGTCCCGTCCTCGAAGGACGCGGCCTCGTCAAGCGCTACGGCCACGTCACGGCGATGGACGGCTGCGACTTCGAGCTGCTGCCGGGCGAGATCCTGGCGGTGATCGGCGACAACGGCGCCGGGAAGTCGACGCTGATCAAGGCCCTCTCCGGCGCGATCATCCCGGATGAGGGAACGATCCTCCTGGACGGCGAAGAGGTGCGCTTCCACGGTCCGCTCGACGCGCGGCGGCAGGGCATCGAGACCGTCTACCAGGACCTCGCGGTCGCCCCCGCCCTCACGATTGCCGAGAATCTCTTCCTGGGCCGCGAGGTGCGGCGCTCGGGCGCGGCCGGAAAGGTCTTCCGGATGCTCGCGAAGCGACAGATGCTGCGTGAGGCACGGGCGCACATGGACGAGCTCAAGATCGGGATCCGTTCGATGCGCCAGACGGTCGAGACGCTCTCGGGCGGTCAGCGGCAGGGAGTCGCGGTCGCGCGCAGCGCCGCCTTCGCCAGGCACGTAGTGATCATGGACGAGCCGACGGCGGCGCTTGGTGTCAAGGAGTCGCGGATGGTCCTCGACCTCATCCTGCAGATCCGCGAGCGCGGCCTGCCGGTCATCCTGATCAGCCACAACATGCCGCACGTGTTCGAGGTGTCGGACCGCATCCACATCCAGCGGCTCGGGCGCCGCGCGACGCTCGTCGCAACGAAGTCGATCACCATGCCGGACGCGGTCGCGATCATGACGGGCGCCAGGTCGGGCGACCTGGCCGCGTGACCGCAGCGCCGGGCGTCGTCGCCGTCGTCGGCGAGGCGCTCGTCGACCTCGTCCAGGCGGGGCCGGAGCCGCGCTTCGACGGCTTCGTCGGCGGCAGCCCTGCGAACGTCGCCGTCGGCCTCGCGCGGCTCGGCGTTCCGGTCCGGCTCGCCGCGCGCATCGCGGACGATCTGCTCGGACGCCGGATCCGGCGCCATCTGGAAGCCAACGGCGTCGACCTGTCGCACGCCGTCGCAGCGCGGGAGCCGTCCACGCTCGCCCTCGTCGCGATCGGCCCGGACGGGAGCGCCGAGTACGACTTCCGCGTCGCGGGAACGGCCGACTGGCAGTGGCACGACGGCGAGGTGAGCTCGGCCCTCGACGCGTCGGTCGTGGCCGTGCACTCGGGGTCGCTCGCGCTCGCGCTCGCGCCCGGTGGCGACGTCGTGCTCGACGCGCTCTCGAGGGCGCGCCGCAGCGCGACGATCTCCTACGACCCGAACTGCCGGCCGCTTCTGATGGGCACGCCCGACGAGATGCGTGCGCGCATCGACCGCACGCTCGCGCTCGCGGACGTCGTAAAGGCGAGCTCGGCCGACCTCGACTGGCTGTACCCCGGCACGCCCCCCGAGCAGGTTGCCGAGGAGTGGCTCGAGCGTGGGCCTGCGATCGTCGCGATCACGCTCGGCGGGGACGGCGTCGTGGCGACGGCGCGAGCGGCCGGCGTCGTGCGGTCTCCGGGCCGTGCGGTCACCGTCGCCGACACGATCGGCGCCGGCGACGCGTTCACGAGCACGTTGCTCGCCGGCCTCGGCCGCCGGTCGTTGCTCGGCGCCGCGAGCCGCGAAGCGCTGCATCGCGTCGGCGCGAGCGCGCTCGGCGAGGTCCTGCACGAGGCGGTGCTCGCTTCGGCGCTCACCTGCACGCGGCGGGGCGCCGAGCCGCCGACCGCCGGCGAGCTCGCCGAGCACCTCGATCTCGTCGCCGAGTGACGCCCGCTAGGACGCGAAGGCAGGCAGGACGGCGTCGACGAGCCGGGCGGCGAGGCCGCTGTCGAGCGTGCCGCCGCTCAGGAGCAGGCGGTAGTACACCGGTCCGAAAAGCGCCTCGTGCAGCAGGTCGACGTCGGTGTCGGGACGAAGGTCGCCTCGCTCGATGCCCCGCTCGACGAGCCGCCGCATCTCCGAGACGCGGTAAGAGACGACGCGCTCGCGAAACGCCTGCCCGAGCGCCGGGTCGGTGGCGAGATCGGAGACGAGGCCCTGCATCACGCGGCCCATCAGCGTCGACCCCAGGATCTCGACGGCGCCGTTCACGAACGCGATCAACTCGGCGCGCGTGTCACCGAGGTCCTGCAGCTCGACGATCTGCTCGACAATGTTCAGGAGCACGGCGAGGGCGAGCTCGTCCTTCGAGCGCCAGCGGCGATAGATCGTCGTCTTCGCCACGCCTGACCGGGCCGCGACGCCCTCGACGGTCAGCCGCTGCACGCCGCCTTCGGCCAGCAGCTCGCGCGTCGCGTCGAGAATCGCGCGCTCGGTCTTGCCGGCCCGCGTGCCGCCCCCGTCGGCGGCTGTTCCGTGATCCGCGTCGATCACCAAAACGAAACGTATCGTAGCGACGCCGCCCTCGTTCTGCTAGCGTCGGAGACAACGCTACGGAGCGTAGCGATATTGGGTCAATGACAATCGGGGTCAGATCGGAGAGACACGATGACGAACTACTCCACGCCCGAGCACGCCGCGGTCCGCCACATCCTCACCGCCCCCACGATCGCCGAGCGAACCGCGCCCTACATCGGCGAGGAGGACGTCGACGCCGCCGGCCTGCTGGCGGAGACGCCGACCATGGCGGCGGGCGAGGCGCTGCTCGTCCGAATCGCTCTCGAGCTGTGGTCCGCCGAAAAGACGGTCGGGCTCTGGGAGCTGCCGCGCAGGCTCGACCCGGGCAACTTCAGGCGCGTACTGCAGGCGCTCGCGATGGCGCGCGGCGAGCTCCCCGCGTTCGGCGGAGTCGCCTAACCGCCGCCGAAGCAGAGGAAGCCGGCGGCCGCGGCGAGCCCGGCGGGGCCGTCCCGTGCGATGAGCTCCTGCGCGGCGGCGAGCGCCGCGGCCACCGGCTCGCCCACCGCGAGCCGCTCGTGGAGAACGCACATCAGCTTGCGTGTCGCCTCGTCGGGGACGGGGACGATGCTCGCGACGAGGACGTTCGTCCCGAGCGCGAGCAGGACGGAGGCGAGCCCCATCAGCTCGTCGCCGGGTCGCACGCCCGACAGGCCCGACTCGCACGCCGAGAGGATCAGCGTCGACGGCGCCCGTCCGAGGGCCTCGAGGTCGTAGACCGTCACCGGGCCGTCGCCGACGCGCAGGGACGAGAAGAGCGGGTTGTCCGCGCGGAAGCTCCCGTGGGCCGCAACGTGCGCGAGCGCCGCGCCGTCGAGCGCGGACAGCACCGCGGCCGCGCCTGCGTCGTCGCCGTCGAGCCGCAACGCGGATGGATAAAGACGCTCGAGCGCGTCGAGCTCGGCCCCGGCGCGCGGGACGTCGGGTCCGGCGACGAGGACGACGCCGCCGGAGGATCCGTCGCTCGCGGAGAAAGCGCGCGCGTGCCAGGCAGAAGCGGACGGCGCGATCGCGAGCGGCCGCCCGTGCAATGACGGCAGCGTGCTCCACGGCAGTGCGTGCAGCGCCGCCGTCGGCACGACCACGAGCGCACGCTCACCGACGCGCGCTGCGAGGGGCTCGATCAGGAACGTGTCGAGCTTGGCCGCAGCGCGGGCGAAGCCGCAGAGCGCGCGCTCGACGTCCCGCCCGGCGGCCCCGTCGACCGCGAGCCGCTGGAGCGCGAACCGCAGCCAGTCGATCTCCGCGGTCACGCGTTCGACGGGGCCGAGATCGTGGAGGGTCGCCCGGCCGTCCGCGACGAGGACGGCGTGCAGGGCGCCGCCGATCACGACGAACTCCGCCAGGGCACGTCCGGCGAGGCTCGCCGAGAGCGCGGCGATCGAGACGCGCGGCGTCGCCCCGACTCCGAGACCGGGGCTCCTGCGAGACCGCCTGCGAATCGACGTTTCCAGCGCGGCCTGTTTGTGCAGCAGCGTGATGGTGTCGCCGCCGGCCAGGGCTTGTCGTTCGACGTCAGCGCTCACGCGGCGGAGCTCCGCGAGCTCGTCGGCAACCGCGCGATCGTCCGGCGGGCGCACCGGGCGCAGCCAGAGGGAGCCGGCGCGCCACCGCTCGGCGGACGCGAAGACACGGCGCGCGTCGCGCTGCTGAAGCGCGAGCTGGACTCCGAGCGTCGCGAGCTCGCGGCCGTGCTCGGAGGCGTGGACGCGGAGCTCCGTCGCACCGAGCGAGGCGCGATGCTGCTCGAGCAACCGGAGGCCTGCGTTCACCGCCGCCCGTGCCCCGCGCCGGTCGCCTTCCGCCTGACGGAGGAGCGCATGTGCGTGCCACGCGGCGACCCGCAGCGTGACCGGGCCCCGCGAACGCGCGGCGGCGGCCTGCTCGAGCTCGCGGCGCGCGACGCGGACGCGCCCCTCCCT
>JABFWJ010000442.1 GCA_013362295.1 Thermoleophilia bacterium | reverse complement strand
GCCTGCCGTGCCTCGCCCCCAGTCTAGTGACGCGTCGGGGACGACCGTACGGTCGATGATCCGCGTCGGCACGTCCGGTTGGTCGTACCCCTCGTGGCGGCCCGGCTTCTACCCGGAGGGGATGCCACCGGCCGAGTTCCTGGGCTTCTACGCGGCGCGGTTCGACACCGTCGAGCTCAACTCGACCGGGTACCGGCTGCCGAGTGCCGACCAGTTCCGGCGCTGGGCCGACGCCGTGCCGGACGGCTTCGAATTCTCCGTCAAGTTCTCCCTCACGCGTCTCGATCGGGTGACGACGTTCTTCGAGCGCGTGCTCTCGCTCGGCGACCGGCTCGGCCCCGTGCGCGTCGTGTACGAGGGGCCGCGTGACGACGGCGTCCTGTCCTTCGTGCAAGGCTCGACGCCCGACGACGTGAAGCTCGCGTGGGACTTCCGCGACGAGACGTGGGTCGACGTCGAGGGCGTCGTGCGCGTGAACGACCCGAGCGCCGAGCCCTTCCGCTACCTGCGGTTGCGCGAGCCGCCGTACGACGACGACGACCTGCGCGCGTTCGCGCCGACCGTGCGCGATCCCGCCTACATCTACGTGCGACACGAAGACGAGCCGACGGCGCCCGCGACGGTCGAGCGTCTGCGTCAGCTGCTCGGTTAGAGGTTGATGTGGAACTGCGTGCTCATCAAGCCTCTAATAGCCGGCGGTCGCACCGGCGCGTGCGCGGTGCGCGCCCGAGCCGAGGATCTCGCGCACCTGGTCGACCGCGAAACGGATCTCGTCGTCCGTCGTGAAGAAGTGCGGCCCGAAGCGCAGGCCTGCATCCGGCCGGTAGTCGCAGATGATGTTGCGCCCCGCCAGCTCTGCATGCACTGCCTGGAAGTCCGGCACGCGGAAGACGACCGAGCCGCCGCGGAGCCGCGGGTCGCGCGGCGACGTCAGCTCGAAGCCTGCATCGTCCACGAGCTCGACGAGCAGCGCCGTCTGCCGCATCGAGTTCTCGCGGATCCGGTCGACGCCGATCTCCCGGATGATCTCGTAACCCGCGCTCGCCGCGTAGTTCGCCGCGACGACCGGCGTCCCAGTGAGGAAGCGCGCCGCGCCCGGTGCCGGGTCCATCTCGGGCTCGAACGCGAACGGCCGCGCGTGGGCCTGCCAGCCCGCGAACGCCGGCTCGAGCCGCTCGGCGAGATCGGGCCGCACGTACAGCCAGCCGGCGCCGGGGCCGCCGCACAACCATTTGACGGAACCGCCGACGCAGAACTCGACGCCGAGCGCGGTCACGTCGAGCGGCACCGCACCGGCCGACTGATACGCGTCGAGGCAGACGAACGCGCCCGCCTCGCGAGCACGCGTCGCAATCCGCTCGACCGGCTGGATCTCGGCCGTCTTGTAGAGCACGTGCGACACGGGAACGAGCAGCGTGCGCTCGTCGATCGCGTCGATCACCGCGTCGGCGTCCGGGCAGACGACGACCTCGGCGCCGAAGCGCGACCACGCCTGCTGCACGTAGCGCACCGACGGGAACAGCCCCTCCTCGAAGACGATCCGGTTGCGAGGCGGTTTCATGTCGAAGCACGACAGGACGATCGCCTCGGCGACGGTCACGTTCTGGTGCATGACGGTCGAGCCCGCGGGCGCGCCGATGATCGCGCCGATCAGGTCGCCGACTCGGAACACGGAGTCCCACCACCCCTCGCCCCACGCGCGCGCGCCGCGCGTCTTCCACTCGCGCGCGAACTGCTTGAGCCGCCGCTCGGCCTCGGTAGGCATCGCGCCGAGCGAGTGGTTGATCAGGTACGTCGTCGACTCGAGGATCGGGAAGCGATCCCGGTAGCCCGTCAGCTCCACGGGAGCAGTATCTCGATTCGCCTCGGCCCTCACGGCCGCAGCGTCGCCGCGGCGGCTCCCTGCGGCGACTGCTGAGAGTCGCGACTCGGCGGCTTCGAGTCGACGAGCACCGCCGCCGCGAGCAGCACCGCGATGCCGACGAGGCTCTCCCCGGCGAGGCTGCGCCCGAGGCGCGCGAGGAAGCCGGCGTCCGCACGCTCGAGCGCCGGCCGCACCACGAAGTGATGGAACGTGCCCCAGAGCAGCGCGAAGCAGACGAGCCCGAGCTTGACGAGCAGCACGCGCCCGTACCCCTGCGTCCACAGGTCGCTGAGGTGCGGCAGGCGCACGATGCTCAGGTACGTGCCCGCGCCGAGCACGAGCGCGATCAGCAGCGTCGCCAGGCGCGAGAAGTTCGCGAACGCGACGCGGCGCAACTCGGGCGCGCCGTACCAGAGGAGGCCGACCATCGTCGCAAGCCCGCCGATCCACACCGACGCCGCTGCGATGTGCACCCAGTCCGCGACCGCCGTCTTCCACGACGAGCCGGGATCGAGCGCGTCGTGACCGGACCACGAAAGGCCGCCGGCGAAGAGCACCGACAATGCGAACGCGGGCACCAGCAGATCCGTGCGATCGAGCAGCCACGAGAGATAGAGCAGTGCGAGCACGAGCGCGAAGCCGAGCGTCATCACGACGAACGCTCGCCCGAACCGCGTCGCGGCCATCGGCGAGAGGTCGCCGTAGAGGAAGTCACCGAAGGGGAGCTGCAGCGCGTCCTCTGCCCGCAGCGAGAACGCCGTGATGCCGGCCTGCAGCGTGACGACGACGCCGAGCCCGGAGGCGACGACGAGCTTGCGATCGAGCGCGCGCGGGACGCTGGCGCCGCGGAGGCAGATGACACGGAAGCCGAGCGACCCGATCGCGAGCGCGAGGCCGAGGAACCACAGCCAGCGGACGACGTGCTCGGCGACCGTCGGTCCGCCCGCGCCGTACGCCTCTCCGACGGCGGGCGCAGGGATTCCGACGCCGAACGTCCACACGCCGGAGACGACATGCGAGTCGGCCGAGATCGCGCGCCACCGGACGGTGTACGCGCCGCGCTTCAACGGCGCCACGGGCGCGACCACGCTCCGGCCCTCGGAACGCGCCGGCAAGGCGAACTGGGTCCCGACCCCGTTCAGCACCTTGAGCGCGCCGGGCAGCACCCGCACCGCCTGGTCGAACGTCAGGACGATGTGCGCAGGCCCGTGTCCGATCTCGTGGCCGAACGCCGGCGTGGTCGAGCGCAACGTCGCGTGTGCGGACGCGACGCCCGGAAACGCGAGCGCGGCGAGCGTGACGACGAGCGCGCGCCTCATCGGTGCGCGGGTCCCGCGAGCGGCGAGAGGTGTCCGAAGACCGCGGCGACGTCACGGTCGGCGAAGAGCATGACGGAGACCGCGACGATCGTGAGCGCCATGCACGCCTGCAGCGTGGCCGACCGCGGACGCCAAACGAGCGCGAGCGGCACGAGCGCGCCGAGCAGGAACGTCCACCCGAGCAGATGGTGCAAGAACGCGGACCGCGCGAAGAACCACGGATTCTGCTCGTGCACGATGAACGCGAGCCCCGTGACGGCAAACGCGAGCGGCCACGTCAAGCGCCATGCTCGCGACTTCAGCCTGCCGTGCACGAGCCCGAGCTCCGCGCCGCCGGCGAGCATCAGCACTTCGGCCCAGCTGCCGTGCGCGTACATGTGGATCGACGAGTTCGTGAAGAACGCCATCACGGGCCAGAGCAGGACGCCCATCCCGAAGGCGAGGCCCGGCCACAGATACTTGCGCCACGGCCGCATGCGCCAGACCTCCTGGCCGACGATCGCCTCGCAGAGGAGACAGAGGCCGACGAGGAGGATCCCCGCCGCGAAGGCCCAGTGGACCATCTCAGCGTGAGGCAGCATGGTGCGCCTCCAGGTCCGCGAGCAGCGGCTTCGCGACCACCACCGCGAAGATGATGCCCGCGGCCGCGACGAGCAGCGGCGGCTCGATCAGAAGCCACCAGAAGCTCTGCCCGCGCGGATGCAGGATCGTCAGCCGGTAGGGCTGCAGGAGACCCCAGATCAGGCCGCACGCGACGGTCACGGGCCCGATCAGGGACACCGTGCGCGCGTGGGGTATCCGCGCAGCGGCATCCGCCGGGATGTCACGAACGAGTGGTGTTTCCATGCTGCTCCTTCAGGTTGCGTGCACCGGACGACGGATCGCCCGCGGCCTCCTCGATGTGCCCGCGGGTCAGGTGGGCAGCGGAGGAGGCCTGGACTCGAAGGAGAGCCCGAAGCGGCGTCGCGGCGCCGTGTCGTCTGCAGGGCGTGCATGCGCGCAGCGCTTCGATGCGCGCAACGCGGCGTCGAGGATCCGCCGCACGCGCGCGATCGTGCGCACGGCGTAGTCCTCGACCTCGTAGAGCCAGCTCGCGAACCGCCAGACGACGGCGATCCCGAGCGCGAGCACCGCGAACACCGGAAGTGCATACGTGTGCAGCCATGGTGCAAGCAACGGCCATCGACCCTGGGCGATTCCGTCGGCGTCCGCGTGCACGAGATAGACGAGCGATGTGCCGACGAACGATGCAACCCAGATGCGCGGCGAGAGCCCGCGGCAGAGGCGAGGCGAACGCCGCTCATGGCCGCGGCCGAGCGCCGTCAGCAGCCGGTCGCCCGCATCGGCGGCGGCGCACGCCCGCGTTCCGCGCGCCAGCAGTCCCGCGAGCGCGAGCGCCCCGAGGATCTTCACCGCGACCAGCAGCAGCGGGTAGTAGCTCGCGTCCGGCGAGGCCATCGGCTCGACCTGGAAGAGCCGGTCGATGTGCGTGGTCAAGCTGCGCCCGACGACCTCGGCGACCAGCACGAGGATCGCGAACGTCACCAGGCCTCTCTTCCGGACGAGACGACCCATGCTCAACCGATCATACTCCTGCGCCATGCCGAACTTGCTTGCGCAGACGCGCCGCAGGGTGGTTCAATCGGCCGTGATGGAGGGGGGCCAGACGGAGCCGTTGCGCGAACCGCCCGTGCGCGGCACGGAGACACGAGCCGGCGGAGTGGTCGTGCGCCTCGGCGGCGAGCTCGATCTCTACAACGCGGAGGAGGTGCGCAACGCGCTGACCATGGCGATCGACGGAGGCGCCGAGCGCATCGTCATCGACATGTCGGAAGTGGAGTTCGTCGACTCGACCGCGCTCGGCGTGCTGATCGAGGCGCGCTCGAAGATCGGGCGCGACGGGATCGTGCTCGCCGCAGCGCAGGTCGAGACGAGGCGGACGCTCGAGGTGAGCGGTCTCGACCGCCACCTGCCGGTGCACGACTCGGTCGACGACGCGCTCTCCGCGTCTTCGTGATCCGACGCGCGCGGGCCGACGAGTCGGAGACGCTGCTGCGCATCCAGCGGGAAGCCGGCGTCGCGGCGTTCTCGCACGTGTTTCCGCAAGACCGGTTTCCGTTCCCCGACGCCGAGATACGCGCGAACTGGAAGCGCGCGCTCGCCGCTGCGAGCATCGAGATCTACGTCGCCGACGTCGACGACGAGCCTGTCGCCTCGGTCTCGGTGGGCGACGGCTTCCTGCGCACGCTGTACGTCCTGCCCGCGCATCAGCGGAGCGGGATCGGCACGGCGCTCCACGATCACGCGCTCGCGCGGCTGCGCGCGCTCGGCACACACGAGGCGCGGCTCTGGACGCTCGAGGAGAACCACTCGGCGCGGAGCTTCTACGAGCGCCGCGGCTGGCGGCCGAACGGCGAGACGCGTCGTGTCGAGTTCCCACCGCATCCGCTGGACGTCGGCTATTCGCGCCCCATAGGCTGAGGGGCCGATGCAGAGGCTCGAGGAGACGTACCGGCGATCGCTCGAGGAGCCCGAAGCGTTCTGGGCCGAGGCGGCCGGGGCGATCGAGTGGGACGAGCCGTGGCAGCGCGTGCTCGACGATTCCCGCGCGCCCTTCTACCGGTGGTTCGCCGGCGGCCGGATGAACACGTGCCACAACGCACTCGACCGCCATGTCGAGGGCGGCCGCGCGGACCAACCAGCGTTGATCTACGACTCGCCCGTGACGGATGCCGTCGCGACGTTCACGTACCTGGAACTGCGTGACGCGGTCGCACGCTTCGCCGGCGCGCTCGCCGCACAGGGCGTCGAGCACGGCGACCGGGTGATCGTCTATATGCCGATGGTGCCGGAGGCGGTGATCGCGATGCTCGCCTGCGCCCGGCTCGGCGCGATCCATTCCGTCGTCTTCGGCGGCTTCGCGGCGAACGAGCTCGCGACCCGCATCGAGGACGCGAAGCCGAAAGTGATCGTCTCGGCCTCGTGCGGGATCGAGCCGGGGCGGCTCGTCGAGTACAAACCGCTCCTCGACGCGGCGATCGACGCCGTCGCGTCGAAGCCGCAGCGCTGCATCGTGCTCCAGCGCCCGATGCTCCAGGCCGAGCTCGATCCGCAGCGAGACGTCGAGTGGAACGACGCGCTCGCCGGGGTCGAGCCGGCGGCCTGCGTGTCGCTCGACGCGACCGATCCGCTGTACATCATCTATACGTCGGGCACGACCGGCCAGCCGAAGGGAATCCTCCGCGACAACGGCGGGCACGCCGTTGCGCTCGCCTGGTCGATGAAGAACATCTACGACGTCGATCCCGGCGAGGTCTACTGGGCTGCGTCCGACATCGGCTGGACCGTGGGGCACTCCTACACCGTCTACGGGCCGCTGCTGCACGGGTGCACGACGGTCCTGTACGAGGGCAAGCCGGTGGGGACGCCGGACGCCGGCGCCTACTGGCGCGTGATCGAGCAGCATCGCGTCTGCACGCTCTTCACGGCGCCGACCGCGTTCCGCGCGATCCGTCAGCAGGATCCCGAGGGCCGCCAGATCGAGCGCTACGACCTGTCGCGTCTCCGGGCGCTCTTCCTCGCCGGTGAGCGCTGCGACCCCGACACGCTCAAATGGGCGGAAGAGCAGCTACGCGTGCCGGTCGTCGACCACTACTGGCAGACGGAGACCGGCTGGCCCGTCGTCGCCAACTGCATCGGACTCGAGCGGTTGCCGGTCGTGCCCGGATCGCCGACGAAGCCGGTGCCGGGGTGGGATCTGCGCGTCGTCGACGACGAGGGCACCGAGCGTCCGGCCGGCGAGATCGGACCGCTCGTCGTCAAGCTGCCGCTTCCTCCCGGCTCGTCGCCGACCCTCTGGAACGCAGACGTTCGCTTCCACGAGACGTACCTCTCGAGGTTCCCCGGCTACTACCAGACCGCCGATGCGGGCTATGTCGACGAGAACGGCTACGTCTTCGTGATGGCGCGCACGGACGACATCATCAACGTCGCCGGCCACCGCCTCTCGACCGGCGCGATCGAAGAAGTGCTCGCCGCGCACCCGGACGTCGCCGAGTGTGCGGTGATCGGCGTCGCCGACGCGCTCAAGGGTCAGATCCCGATCGGGCTGCTCGTCCTGAAGGCGGGTGTCGAACGTGCGCACGACGAGATCGGCGACGAAGCGGTCCGGCTCGTCCGCGAACGCATCGGTCCGGTCGCGGTCTTCAAGAAGGCGATCGTCGTCGAGCGGCTGCCGAAGACGCGCTCGGGCAAGATCCTGCGCGGGACGATGCGGCGCATCGCCGACGGCGACGAGTACACGACGCCGGCGACGATCGACGACCCCGCGATCCTCGACGAGATCGCGGTCGCGCTCGAGCGCGCCGGTTACTCGCGGCCGATCTCGCGCGCGTAGCTCGCGAGCGAGCGCTGATAGCGCGGGAGATGCGGCGCGAGCGCGCTCAGCGCGAGTGCTGCGGCTTCGCGCTCCCGTCCAAGGTCGACGAGCGCCAGCGCGAGGAACGCGGTGACGGCAGCGTCGAGCTCGTCGGACCCGGCCGCGCGCTCGGCTCGCAACAGCGCGACGCTCTCCTCAGGCGCCCCGACGTTCCGGAGCGAGCTGGCGAGCTGGATCACGGCGCGCCGCCTCCGTGGCCCCTCGAGCCCGAGCTCGAGCGCCTGCCGGTAGAGCGACACCGCCTCCTGCTCATGCCCGGTCGAGTCGAGCGCCGACGCGCGCTCGAACGCAGCCTCGGCACTGTCGGTGGGCAGCTCACCGGCAAGCTCGTCCATGCGTGTGAGGAACGCCTCTTCGTCCTGCTCGTCGAACGACGTCCAGAGCTCGTCGACGCGCCTCTGCCAGTCCGACGTGCTCATGCGGACAGCGTAGGCCGGACGATGTCAGCCGGCGATCGCAATCTGCGCCGGCGACCTCGCTTCGATGTCCGGAACGCCCGCGTAGGTGCCGATGTAGCCACGGACGCACATCGTCCGCCCGCGGTATCGCATCTCGGGTCGCCCGAACCTGACCCGGTTCTGCTGCCAGATCACAACCGTCACTCGGCGCGGGCTCGGATAGTCGACGCCAAGATTGAGGAACGTCGGCGAACCGGTACTCGACACTGCGTAATACGTCCCCGCCACGTTCCCGCGGATCGTCGCAACGCGACCAACGACGCGCCGGGCGTTCTGCCACGAGACGGCGCCGGCACACGACGCCGACGTGACCGCTTGCACGGCGGTCTGGGCGCGTGCTGTGCCGCCGATTCCGCCGACGACGATCGAGACGACCAGCGCACCAAAGACAGCGAGCGCACGCCACATAGACCCCACCTCTCCTCGACAGGCCTGACCGGAAGGGAACACTGCCGAGATCTCTCACCGGGCGCAATCCCTCGGATGAGGCTTCGAACAAGCCGACTGGGAGACTCGAACTCCCGACCCGATCATTACGAGTTGATCGCGGGGCGCGCCGAGTCAAGCCGGGTCGCGCGAAGCCGCGTAGGCCGCGGTCGGCGTGGCCATCGTCGGCGGCCGTTCGCTGTCTGGCGGCGTCGAGATGATGGTCGGGTGCCACGGATCAGCAGCTTCTACGGGATCGTGATCGCCATGTACTACCGCGATCATCACCCTCCGCACTTTCATGCCATCTACGCCGAGTACGAGGCGCAGATCGTGATCGAGACTCTCGAGCCCTTGGCCGGAGAGCTTCCAGCCCGCGCGCTCAGACTCGTACAGGAGTGGGCGGGCATCCATCGCGGCGAGTTGGAGGCGAACTGGACCAGGGCGGAGGCGCACCTGCCGCTGGATACGATTGAGCCACTGCCATGAGCACCCGCACACGCACCGCGCGTATCCGCAGCGTCGAGCCACTTGCGGGCTTCGCCCTTCGGCTCAGCTTCGACGACGGCACGGTGCGCGAGATCGACCTCGAAGCGGACTTGTGGGGACCCGTATTCGAACCGCTCCGCGACGATCCGCAGCTCTTCCGGCAGGTGCGCGTGGACGAAGAGCTCGGAACGATCGTGTGGCCGAACGGGGCTGACTTGGACCCCGACGTGCTCCATGGCGACGCTCCTACGGCACCGCGGGCCTAACCGAACTCCGCGGCCGAACCCGACGCGCCCTTGTAGCGCCGGCCCCTGAATCGCCCGCGTCAAGCCGGAGCACGCGGACTCTGGGCAGCCAGAGAGCACAACCGAGCGAAGCCACAGATCGTGTCTGAAGGGCCTGCCAAAGCTTTGCGCAAATCGGGAGAGCCGACGGGGAGACTCGAACTCCCGACCCCATCATTACGAGTGATGTGCTCTACCAGCTGAGCTACGTCGGCGCGGACGCTGTAAAACAGCGGCCCTAGTGTAGCCGCGTCCGCAGTTCGAAACCTCGAATCCGGTTCGGCTGCGCCGAATCGGATTCGGGCGGTTCCTACTTCCGGTGCCCTTCGCCCTTGCCGTCGCCGTGGTGACCGTGCTGGTCGCCGTCGGCCGAGGAATCGGCGGGCTGCGGCTCGGCGTCGGGGGCGGGCGCGGCGTCCGGTGCCGGAGCGGTCGTCGTAGGCGCCGGCGCGGGTGCGGCCGTCGTCGTGGTGGTCGGCGTGGCGACCGTCGCCGTCGACGGCGTCGGCACCTGGTTCGCGGGCGCGGCGGCGGACGACTTGTCGCGACGGTGGGCGCCCTTGCGGTCGCCGTCCTTCTTGTCGTCTACCTTCTGGCTTCCGTTCGGGCGCTGCTCGTCGGCGACCGTCGCCGGGGCGGGCGGCGCAGCCGGGGTCGGGTTGGCCGCCGGAGCGCTCGCGGCGGCCGGGTCCGAAGGCGCCGTCGCGGTGGGCTCGGCGTCCTTGCCGCCGTCGCCCTTCTTGCCCTCGCCCTTCTTGCCGTCGGAGTTGCCGTGCTCGGCCTTGTTCCCGTCGGCTTTGACTCCGTGCTCCTTCTTCGCGTCGTCGGTCTTCGCCGGCGCGGGAGGCGCCGGGGCGACGACGGCC
>JABFWJ010000421.1 GCA_013362295.1 Thermoleophilia bacterium | reverse complement strand
CCGCCGCACTGGGTCGGCACCACGATCCGCTGGGACGTCGACGCGCGCGACGGCGGCTCGACGGTCTCGTTCCGCCACGACGGGTTCCCCGACGAAGAGGAGGCCGGCCGCGTGGCATATACCTGGGGCCAGATCATGGTCAAGCTGAAGCAGTACGCCGAGACCGGCCGCGCTGACCCGGTCTTCACGCAGTAGGTGCCGGTCGACGTCGAGACCGAGGTCGTGATCGGCCGCCCGCGCACGGAGGTCGCCTCCTACGCCGCCGATCCCGACACCGCGACCGACTGGTACGAGAACATCGAACGCGTCGAGTGGAAGACCGCCGGGCCGCTCGCAGTCGGCTCCCGGGTCTCGTTCGTGGCGCGCTTCCTCGGCCGTCGGCTCGAGTACACGTACGAGATCAGGGAGCTCGTCCCGGGGAGCAGGCTTGTGATGAGCACGAGCGACGGGCCGTTCCCGATGGAGACGACGTATACCTGGGCGGACGCTCCGCCCGGCGGGACGCGGATGACGCTGCGCAACCGCGGCGAGCCCTCCGGCTTCTCTAAGGTGGCAGGACCGATGATGGCGCGTGCGCTGGGCCGGGCGAACCGCAAGGATCTCGCGCGGCTGAAGGAAATCCTCGAAGCTGGGGGTCGTTGAGCAGTAACGAAGCCGATGCTCGCCCGTACGGCCGCCGAGCGTTTCTCGGCCTGCTCGCCGCCGGGCTGACATCGTTCGCGTGGGCCGGCCCCGCGAGCAGGATCTTCGCGCCGGTCACCTCGCAGTTCTCCCAGCTCACCGGCGACCTGCTGCCGGTCGGCGGCTGGCGGATCTACACGATCTCCGGCTCGATGCCGCTCTTCGACCGGCGGACGTGGCGGCTCGAGCTCGCCGGTCTCGTACGCAAGCCCCGGAGCCTGACCTACCAGGATCTGCTCGCGCTCCCACGTGCGGAGCAGGTCTCGACGTTCCATTGCGTCACCGGCTGGACGGTGGAGAACGTCCACTGGGCGGGCGTGCGCCTCGAGCATCTGCTCGCGCTCGCCGAACCGCTGCCCGCGGCCCGCGCGATCCGCTTCGTCTCGCTCGAACAGCCGTACAACGACTCGCTGACCCTGCAGCAGGCGACCTTGTCCGACGTGATGCTCGCGTACGAGATGGACGGCCGGCCGCTCACGCGCGCGCACGGTTCGCCGGCGCGCGTCGTGATCCCGGAGATGTACGGCTACAAAGGCGTCAAGTGGCTGACGCGGATGGAGCTGGTCTCGTCGCAGCCGACCGGCTACTGGGAAGGGCTCGGCTACGACCAGAACGCGTGGGTGGGACGGTCGAATGGCTACGGGTAGGCGCCGGCTCCGTCGCTTCACGCGCACCGAGCGCGCCGTCCACTGGGTGCATGCAACTGCCTTCCTCGTTCTGCTCGCGACCGGGCTCGCGCTCTACCTGCCGAGCCTGTCGGAGCTCCTCGGCCGGCGTCCTTTGTTGAAGTCGATCCACGTCTATACGGCCGTCGCGTGGATCGTCGCGCTCGTCTTCGTGATCGCCGTCGGCGACCGGCGCAGCCTGCGCGCGACGCTGCGCGAGATCGACCTCTTCGACCGCGACGACCGCGACTGGCTCTTGCGCCGTCACGCGCCGCAGGGCCGGCTCAACGCAGGCCAGAAGCTGAACGCGATCCTCACCGCAGTGTTTGCGGTGCTCTTCGCGGTCACCGGCGTCCTGCTCTGGTACGGCGAACGCGACACGCGCTTCCGGTTCGCGCAGACGATCCTCATCCACGACTGGCTGATGTACGTCTCGTTCTTCCTCTTCATGGGCCACCTGTACCTGTCGGTGATCCATCCGAAGACGCGGCACGCACTGACCGGCATCACCCGCGGTTGGGTGTACGAGGACTGGGCGCGCGAGCACCACGCGAAGTGGGCCCGCGGCGCAGGTGCCGACGCGCCGTAGGATCGCGGGATGCGGATCAGGGCCGCCGTGCTCGAAGAGTTCGGAGCGCCGCTCGTCGTCCAGGACGTCGAGCTCGACGAGCCGCGCGCCGGCGAGGCGCTGGTGCGGCTCGTCGCCTGCGGCGTCTGCCACACCGATCTCTACACCGCGTCGGGTGCGGATCCGTCGGGCTATGCGCCGACGGTGCTCGGGCACGAGGGCGCCGGGGTCGTCGAGCGCGTCGGCGAGGGTGTCACGTCGCTCGCGCCCGGGGATCACGTCGTGACGCTCTTCTCGCCGCAGTGTCGCGAGTGCGTCCACTGCCGCAGCGACCGGACGAACCTCTGCCTCGCGATCCGCGAGCAGCAGAACCAGGGCTACCTCCCGGACGGGACGACGCGGCTGTCGCGGGACGGCGACCGCATCCGGCACTTCATGGGGACGTCGACGTTCGCGGAGTACACGGTCATGCCCGAGATCGCGCTCGCGAAGATCACGCCCGAGGCGCCGCTCGAAGGTGCCTGCCTGTTCGCGTGCGGCCTCTCGACGGGGCTCGGCGCCGCGATCAACACGGCGCAGGTGGCGACGGGTTCGACGTGCGTCGTCTTCGGCGCGGGGATGGTCGGTCTCGGTGCCGTGATTGGCTGCCGCCTGCAGGGCGCGGAGCGGATCGTCTGCGTCGACCTCTCCGAGGAGCGGTTGAAACTCGCGAGCGCGCACGGCGCGACCGACACGCTCGTCGGCGGCGACGGGACGGTCGAGACGATCGTCGAGCTGACCGGCGGCTTCGGCGCCGACTACACGTTCGAGGCGACCGGCAACGTCGCCGTCATGCGGCAGGCCGTCGAGTCGGCACGCATGGGCTGGGGGCTGTGCACGGTGGCGGGCGTCGCGGGCAGGGGAGAGACGCTCGACATCGTCCCGCGGTACCTGATCACCGGCCGCCGAGTCGCAGGCTCCTCGTTCGGCGGCGTCAAGGGCCGCGACGGCGTGCCCCGGCTCGTCGAGCGCTGGCTGGCGGGCGACATCGACGTCGAGTCCTTCATCTCGCATCGCATCACCCTCGACGACGTCAACCGCGGCTTCGAGCTGATGGAGGAGCAGGACGGCATCCGGAGCGTGATCGGGTTCTCGTGATCGTCGAGCGCGCAGAGCATCCGCAGTGGACGTCGAACGCCTACCTCGTCGCAGAGGACGACGGCGGCCACGGCGTGCTCATCGACTCGAACGGCGTCGAGGAGCCGCTGCTCTCGCAGGTCGAGTCGCGCGGCATCGCGATCACGCACGTGCTCGTCACGCATCAACACGGCGACCACGTCGTCGACGTCGCCGGCCTCGCGCGGCGCTTCGGCGTCGCCGTCGTCGGCAGCACGTTGACCCGCGACGCCGGCGTGCCGATCGACGAGACGATCGCCGACGGCGAGGTCGTCGCGTCGGGCTCGCTCGAGCTCCGCGCGCTCGCGACGCCGGGCCACTGCCCGGACCACACGGCGTTCCTCGTCGACGGCACCGACTGCTTCACTGCCGACTGTCTCTTCAAGGGCACCGTCGGCGGCACGGTCGGCGGCGGGCCCTCCGGGTACGCCGACCAGCACCACTCGATCATGGAGCGGCTGATGAAGCTGCCGCCCGAGACGCGGATCCATCCCGGCCACACGCTGCCCTCGACGGTCGGCGACGAGTGGGAGCACAACCCGTTCATCCGCATCTGGCGCGGCCTCGATCCCGAGGGCAACGAACCGTGCCGCGTGCGCGGGCAGGAAGCGACGCTGATCCTCTTCGGCCCCGACTACGACGGCACGCACAAGGCGTGGGTGCGCTATCCGGACGGACGGGACGCGATCGTCGGGGGCAGTCAGATCGAGCGCTGACGACGCGGGCGCCTCACCCGGATTTGGCGCTCGTAAGCTGCCGTTCGACGCTGTCGAGCACGTCGTTCGGCGCTCCGTCGCGCGCTTCGAGGTCGCGCCACGCCCACTCCTCGAGATAGGCGTCGCTCCCGATCAGGCCCTGCTCCATCGCGACGCGGTCGATCTCCTGCTGGAACCACTCCGGGAGCTGGCGCGAGAGCTGCGTCCCGTCGTCGGCGGTGACGCGGATCAGCGACGGGATCTTCTGCCAGTACAGGACCTGCACACGCATCGAGCGAGTGTACGGCGACCGCCGCCGGCCCCGTGCGCCAGTATTGCGCGATGGAGACCGCGACGCAGACGCTGCACCGGCTCACCTCGTACGAGCCGGGGCGCGAGTGGACGGAGCCCGCCGACGATCCTCGCGTCGTGCAGGACCTCGAGGTCAACGACCTCGACCGGCTGCCGTGGTTCTACAAGCGTTACACCCGGCCGTTGCTCCGGATCGAGCTCCCGCGCGACCTGCCTCCGACGACGGCGTCGGCCGTCGCGGTGCTGGCGGGATCCGCGGATGTCGCACCCGCCGAGCTGGACCTGCCTCGCCTCTCGCGGCTGCTTCATCTCTCCGCGGGCGTGGTGCGAACGACGGAGCGGCCGTACGGGACCTACCTGTTCCGCGCCGCGGGCTCCGCGGGCGGGCGCTTCCCGCTCGAGCTTTACGTCGCCGTGCCCGACGGCTCGGCGGTGCCGGCGGGAGTGCACTGGTACGACCCGCGCGAGCACGCCCTCGTGCAGGTCGGGCCGCCGCCGAGCGGGGGCGCGCCTTCCGTCGTCGTCACCGGCGTCCCGTGGCGCACCGGCTGGCGCTACCGCGAACGCGGGTACCGGCATGTCTACTGGGACGCGGGCACCATGCTCGCCCAGCTGCTCGCCGCCGCGGACTCCAGCGGGCTCGGCGCGTCGCTGCACACCCGCTTTCCGGATGCGGCGGTTGCCGCGCTCGTCGGTGCGGACGGCGTGCACGAGTGGCCGGTGGCCGTCGTCGGTCTCGGCGACGAGGGACCGGCGCTCGAGGCGACCGGCTCGGCCGTCGCCGGCGAGGTCGACGCTGCACCCGTCGAGTTTCCACTCGCCACGGCCGCCCAACGGGCGGGTGACCGCGACACCCTCGGCGCACCGTGGGATCGCGGCGCGCCGGTCGACGTCACCCTCGAGGCGACGGAACCGGTCGAAGCGGTGATCCGCTCGCGCAGCTCGCAGCGCCGCATGGATCCCACCCGCGGCCTGTCCGAGAGCATGCTGGTCACGTTCCTGCGCGCTGCGCTGCGCGGCGTGACCGTCCCGCACCGCGTCGTGGTGCACGACGTCGAGGGGCTCGCACCGGGCGTCTACCGCTGGCCCGACCTTTCGACTCCGGCGCGCGCGGGCGCGCTGCGCGACGAGCTCTACCGGGTGTGCCTCGAGCAGGGGCTCGCCGCCGACGCGGCGTTCGTCGTGATCGCCGCCACCGACGTCGGCGCGCTCGACGACCGGGAGTACCGCGAGGCACAGCTCGCCGCCGGCCTCGTCGAGGGCAGGCTGCACCTGCTTGCCTACGGCCTCGGCGCGAGCGCGTCGGGGATGACCTTCCTCGACAGCGCGGTGCCCGCGCTGTTGGGCGAGACGCTGGACGCCCTCCTCTTCACCTGCGTCGGCGTGCCGGAGTACGTGCCGGCGGCGGGTGGCCTCCCAGGGGCGCCGACGGAGTTCCGCATGGTGACTCCGCGCGTCGCGGACTGATCAGGCGCTGCGGTTCTGCACGAAGCGGTAGCCGAAGCGGCCCTTGATGCAGAGGTTCCCTTCAGTCACGTCGTGGTCGTGCGGCGAGGTGACGGTGACGATCTCGTTCTCCTGGACGTGCAGCTCGAGGTTGCAGCCGACGCCGCAGTACGGGCACACGGTCGAGACGACGGTCTCGCCGGCCGGATCCCAGGTGCCTGCGACACGTTTGTCGTACTCCGCCTTCGACATCAGGGCACCCGTCGGGCAGACGGCGATGCAGTTGCCGCAGTACACGCACGCCGACTCCGGCAGCTCGACGTCGAGCTCCGTGGAGATGTGAGCGTCGAAGCCGCGGCCGGCGACGGCGATCGCGAACGTGTTCTGGTGGTCCTCGCCGCAGGCCGAGACGCACTTGTAACAGAGGATGCACTTCGAGTAGTCGCGCACGTAGAGGTCGTTGTCGATCTTCACCGGCTGCGCGACCGTTGCCGCGTCCGGCCCGAACCGTGACGGGTCGGCGTCGTACTGCTCGATGTACTCCAGCGCCGCGGGCGCCGTCGAGAGGTCGACCGACGACCCGAGCAGCTCCAGCACGAGCCGGCGCGAGAGCCGCACGCGCTCGGAGTCCGTGTGCACGACCATCCCTTCCTCCGCCTTGCGCGAGCAGGACGGCACGAGCGTGCGCGAGCCCTCGAGCTCGACGACGCAGACGCGGCAGACGTTCACCGGCGTCAGCGTGTCCCCGTAGCACAGCGTCGGCTGCTCGTTTCCGAGCTGCCGGCACGCATCGAGGATCGTCGAGCCATCGAGGACGCGCACGGTCTGGCCGTCGACGGTCAGCTCGACCATCCGCTTCGGCGCGGCGAGCAGCGTCGCCTGCGTCATGCCGCGAACACTCCCAGGTTCGCGATCGCCGACGCGACCGCGTTTGCCGCCGTCTGGCCGAGGCCGCAGATCGACGCGTCCCGCATCACCTGCGCCAGCTCCGCGAGCGTCTGCAGCTCGCCGGCCTGCGCCCGGCCCGCCGCGAGCCGCTTCAGCGCCTCCTCCTGCCGCACCGTGCCGACGCGGCAGGGGACGCACTGGCCGCACGACTCGTCGCGGAAGAACTCGGCGATCCGCAGCAGGGCGCCGACGAGATCGGCGTCCTTGTCGTAGACGATCACGACGCCGGAGCCGAGCGTGACGCCGGCGGCTCGCGTATCTTCATACGTGAGCGGCAGGTCGAGCAGGTCAGGCCCGACGAACGCACCGGCCGCGCCGCCCAAGAGCACAGCCTTGGGCGGCGCGGATCCAGCAAGGTCGAGCAGCGAGCGGAGCGTCGCGCCGAACGGCAGCTCGTACAGCCCCGGGCGCCCCACGCAGCCGGAGACGCAGAAGAGCCGTGTGCCCGTCGACGACTCGGTGCCGATCCCGGCGAACGCCTCGCCGCCGTCCGACACGACATCGAGCACGTTGAACAGCGTCTCGACGTTGTTGACGGCGGTCGGCTTGCCGAAGAGCCCGACCTCGACGGGAAACGGCGGCTTGTTGCGCGGCTCGCCGCGGTAGCCCTCGATCGACTGGAAGAGCGCAGTCTCCTCGCCGCACACGTACGCGCCGGCGCCGATGCGCAACTCGATCTCGAACCCCTGGAGGAAGCCGCGCGAGGCCGCGAGGTCGATCGCGTTCTGCACGCGCCGGTGCGCGAGCGGGTACTCGGCACGCACGTAGACGAAGCCCTTTGAGCTGCCGGTGGCGAGCGCTGCGATCGCCATCGACTCGACGAGCGCGAACGGATCCTGCTCCATCAGCACACGGTCCTTGAAGGTGCCCGGCTCGGACTCGTCGGCGTTGCAGACGAGGTAGTGCGGCTGTGCCGCCTGCTTCGCGACGGCCTCCCACTTGACGCCGGTCGGGAAGGCCGCGCCGCCGCGACCGAGCAGGCGCGACTCGACGACCTGCTCGAGCACCGCGTCCGGTCCGAGCTCCTGCGCGCGGCGGAGCGACTCGAACCCGCCGGCCTGGATGTACGCGTCGATCGACTCGGGATCGACACCGGCGGCGATCCGCCGCAGCAGGCGTAGGCCGGAATCGCCCGCTTGCGGCAGCGGCGGGCCTGCGGCCGGGATCTGCTCCTCGACGGGCTGCTCGCCGGCGATCGTGCGGTACGAGGCGGGCGCGCGCTCGCAGAGGCCGAGACACGGGGACGCGTGGCCTCCGGGAGGAACGGTCGCGCCCTTGAGCATGCACGAGAGGTCGGTGCAGTAGTGCGTGATGTCCGCCGGCCGCTCGTCGAGCGCGAGCAGCGCGTAGAAGCTCGCGACGCCGTAGGCCTCGGCGGGCGGCACCGCCAGGCGGCGCGACGCGTAGCCGAGCGCGCCCTCGCTCACCCAGCCGACGCGCAGTTGCGCCGCGCGCAGCGCGGGGAGGAGCAGGTGGCGCTTCGTGCGGTCGTCGCGCGCGACGCGGCCATTTGCACCGTTTCCCGGCCCCAGTACCGCGTCGATCGCAATCCGCTCCGCCGCACTCGGCTCGGCCTCGAGGAGCCTGAGGTCAGGCAATCGCTTCCACCCTGATCGCCGTTGCCTTGAATTCGGCGGTGCCGCTCTTCGGATCGGTGGCGTCGATCGTCAGCACGTTCGTCTCGACGACGTCGGGGAAGTGCAGGTTCATGAACGCGAGCCCGGGGCGGAGCATCCGGTCGAACGCGACCGGCGCCTCGACCACACCGCGCCGCGACGTGATGAGCGCCCGGCCGCCGTCGCGCAGGCCGTAGCGCGCGCCGTCCTCCGGCGAGACGCGAAGCGCCTCGCCGCCGCGGTGCAGCGGCGACGAGAAGCCGCCGGTCTGCACGCCGGTGTTGAACGACTCGAGCCGGCGACCGGTCGTGAGGCGCAGCGGGAAGTCCGCGTCGAGCTCGTCGACCGGCGGCGAATGCTCGACGACCATGAACGGCGCGGGGTCCTCGACGACGTCCTCCCACAGCCGCCCGTGCAGGAAGGGCTCCCCGGGATGCTGCTCGTCCCAGCAGGGCCACTGGATCCCGCCGAGCTGCTCCAGCCGCTCGTACGACATGCCGGCGTGCATCGGCGAGAGGCTGCGCAGCTCGTCCCAGACCTCCTCCGCGCGGGGGCTGCCGAGGTCGACGCCGAGGTGGCGGCCCAGCTCATAGACGATCTCGATGTCGTCACGTGCCTCGCCGGGAGGGTCGAGCGCCTTGCGCACGCGCTGCACACGCCGCTCGCTCGACGTGACTGTGCCTTCCGCCTCCGCCCACGAGGCCGACGCGGGGAGGACGACGTCCGCGAGCTCGGCCGTCTTCGTGCGGAAGATGTCCTGCACGATCAGGCAGTCGAGGCTCGTGAGCAGCTTCAACGCACGCGTCTGGTCCGCCTCCGACTGCGCCGGGTTCTCGCCGATCACGTAGAGCGCCGACAGGTCGCCGTGCTCGATCGCCTCGAACATGCCGCTGAGGTGCAGGCCGTGCTTCGGCGGCAGCGGGACGTTCCACGCCGCTTCGAACTTCGCGCGGAGCTCGGCGTCCTCGACGTCCTGGAAGCCCGGCAGCTTGTTCGGGATCGCGCCCATGTCGCCGCCGCCCTGCACGTTGTTCTGGCCGCGCAGCGGCTGCAGCCCCGCGCCGTTGCGGCCGACGCCGCCGACGAGCAGCGCCAGGTTGATCAGCGCGAAGACGTTGTCGACCGCGTTGTGGTGCTCGGTGATCCCGAGCGTCCAGCACAGCTGCGGGAACTTCGCGGCGCCCCAGGCGTGCGCGAGCTCCTTGATCGCGGCTGCCGGGACTCCGGTGACGCGCTCCGCCTCCTCGAGCGTCCACGGCTCGACCGACTCGCGATATGCCTCGTAGCCGGTCGTTGCGCGCGCGACGAATTCCTCGTTCACGTAGCCGGAATGGATCACCTCGCGCGCGATCGCGTTCGAGAGCGGGATGTCGGTGCCGACGTCGAGCCCGAGCCAGAGGTCGGCCCACTGCGCCGACGACGTCCGGCGCGGGTCGACGACGTAGAGCTTCGCGCCACGGTGCACGGCCTTGAGCAGGTGGTGGAAGAAGATCGGGTGCGCCTCACGCGCGTTCGAGCCCCAGAGCACGATCAGGTCCGCGGTCTCGCGCAGCTCCTCGTAGGAGCTCGTCCCGCCGCCCGCGCCGAACACCGTCGCCAGACCGACGACGCTAGGGGCGTGTCAGGTGCGGTTGCAGCTGTCGATGTTGTTGGAGCGGAGCGCGACCCGGCTGAACTTCTGGGCGGCGAAGTTCAACTCGTTCGTGGCCTTGGAGCAGCTGAAGACGCCCGTCATCTTCCCGTGGTCGAGCGCGCGGCGCAGGCCGGCGGCGGCGCGGTCGAGCGCCTCGTCCCAGGATGCGGTCCTCAGCTCTCCGCCGTCACGAACGAGCGGCTGGGTCAGCCGTGTGTACCTCGGAGGCATGCTCAGATCCTAGCCCTCACCGAATCTGATTCGGCGTAGCCGAACCAGATTCGAGCTTTTGGGCGGAGCGGCGGGGCGAAGTGCTCCAATCTGGTTCCGCTGCGCGGAATCAGGTTGGGCGGCGGGATCCGCTGCGCGGAATCAGATTGGGCCGCGGGATCCGCTGCGCGGAATCAGATTGGCCCGCGGGCGAGC
>JABFWJ010000198.1 GCA_013362295.1 Thermoleophilia bacterium | reverse complement strand
CGCCGGGCGTCGCCCGCCGCCGCGATCGCCCCGCCGGGAAGAACCTCGACGGCGTTCGTGCCGCCGAAGAAGAGATTGCGCCGCCGCCAGCGCACGACGTCGTAGCCCGCCGCCTCGACGCGGTCGAGCTCGGCCGCCTCGAAGCCGCCTTCGCAGTGCAGATGCGGCTCGTCGATGTGGACGCGCGGCGCGTCGATCGCATCCGCGACGCCGAGCCCGTGCGCGACGACGTTCGCGATCACCTGCATGATCGCCCCGCGCAGCCGCACCGAGCCGGCGCTTCCGACCACGAGCCGCGGCCCGTCGGCGTCGACGACGACGGTCGGGGCCATCATGCTCGTCAGACGCTTGCCCGGCACGGCCGGACCGCCGGCGACAAGGTCGTACTCCCCGAGCATGTTGTTCAGGTGGATCCCGGTCCCCGGCACGATCACGCCGGAGCCGGAGCCCGTCGACGAAGAGAGCGACGCGGCGTTGCCCTCCGCGTCGACGGCGGAGACGTGCGTCGTGCCGGCCGGGGCCGGCTCGGAGACGCCGGCGATGCCTGCCTGGATGCGGGCGAGCCCGGTTGCGAGGCCCTGCTCGGACAGCAGACGGCGTGCGAGCCCTCCGCGGTACAGCGACGACGCGAAGCCCCGCGCACGCACCCGCGTCTGCTCGCGCATCACGTCGGCGAGCGCGATGATCGCCTCGGCCGACCCGAACGGGCCCTCCGCGACGCGCTCGAGCAGCGCGAGCCCGTAGGCGATGAGGATGCCCCCGGACGAGGGCGGCGGGTTGGAGATCACCTCGTACGCGTGGAAACGTGCGTGGACGGGCCGCCGCCAGACGACCCGGTAGGCGGCGAGGTCGTCCTTCGTGATCCCACCGTTCTTCCCGACCGTCTCGACGAGGGCGGTGGCCAGGCCGCCGCGGTAGAGCGCCGCCGCGCCTTCGCTCGCCAGCTCCTCGAGCGTCGCGCCGAGGTCGGGGAGCCTCAGGAGGTCGCCCGGCACGAGCCGGGTCCCGTCGGGGCGGCTGTAGACGCGGCGCCCCTCGTCCGAGTGCCGGAGGATCAGGTCGAGGATCGCGTGGAGGTGCGCCTGCTCCCGCGACATCTCGACGCCCGCCCGCGCAAGCTCGATCGCGGGCTGCAGCAGCTCCGCCCAGGGCAGCCGGCCGTACATCGCGTGGACGGATTCCAGCCCGGCCACGGCGCCCGGGACGGCGCACGAGGCCTCGCCGATGTTGAAGACCTGCGTCGTCTCGCTGTCGCCGCCGAACCCGACGTCGATCGCGTGCATCTCGGCGCCGGGCGGGACCGGACGTCCGATTCCGGGCGTCGCGACGAAGAAATCGGCCACCCGGGGCGGCCGGCCGTCGCCGGGCAGCACGAGGGCGAAGCCGCCGGCCCCCGGGCCCGTGAGCGGGCTCTCGGCCACCCAGGCCGCAAAGGAGGCCGCAACGCAGGCGTCGACAGCGTTTCCGCCCTCCTCGAGCACGCGCGCGCCCGCCCGCGCGGTGAGTGCATGGCCGGCCGCGACGGCGCCCTTCACCTTTTGCCCGTTTCAGCCGATGAGGACGGTAAGCCCATTGTCATTTCCGAATCTTCACGCTTTCACCACTAACCGGATGCCAGGAAGCGCGTCACGAGTAGTGAACGCCGAGCCATGACACTCTGCCGCCGCCAAATCCTCGTCTCGACCATGGCGCTCGCTGCCCTGGCCGCGGTCGCCATGTCGCCGAACCTTCTCGGCGGCCGGGTCGCCTCCGCGGTCTCCACGCTCGGAGCGGCCGACCACGGCTGGCTCTTCGCCGCGACCGTCGGCTTCGTGGCCGCGTTCGCCTGCACCGTCGGAGCCTGGCGCGCCGGGCTGGCCGCGGCAGGCGGACGGATCTGCCCGCGCGACGCCGCCGCCGGAATCGGCATCGGCTCGATGGTGAACTCGTTCGCGCCCGCCAAGCTCGGCGACGCCGTCAAGATCGCGCTCTGCTCGCGCGCCATCGACTCCCCGGGCCGCATTTGGACGGCGGGCGGCGTGTACGCGGCGCTCGCGGCAGCCCGCTCGCTCGCTCTGGCACTACTCGTCGTCGTCGCGTCGATCACCGGCGCCGTGCCGCTGTGGCCCGTGTTCGCGCTCTGTGCCGTCGTCGCCCTCCTCTGCGCCGTCGGCTTCCTGTCGGGCCGCGTGCGCCGCCACCCGCGGATCGCCCAGGTGCTGGAAGGGTTTGCCGCGCTGGAGCGCTCGCCCCGCGCGCTCGCGACCGTGTTCGCCTGGACGTTCGGGATGGTCGCGTGCCGTCTCGCCGCCACGGCGGCGGTCGCCGCCGCGCTCGGCCTGCCGCATGCGTTCCTCGCCGCGCTGCTGATCCTGCCGGCGCTCGACGTCGCCTCGGCGTTCCCGATCACGCCCGGCAGCATCGGGATCGGCAGCGGCGCGGTCGCCGTCGCGCTGGCGGGTCGCGGGATCGCGATGCCACAGGCGCTCGGCACCGGGTTCGCGATGCAGGCGGTCGAGACCTTCGTGAGCATCGGCGCCGGCTCGCTGGGCGCGCTGTGGCTCGCGGGCGAGTATCCCGCGGCACGCCGCTGGGCCTTCCGGGTCGCCGTGGTCGGCGGCTCCGCCGCCGTCGCGCTGCTCGGCTCCTTCCTGCTCGACCTCGGCTAAGCGTCGCGCAGGAACGAGGGCGGCTCGA
>JABFWJ010000326.1 GCA_013362295.1 Thermoleophilia bacterium | reverse complement strand
GACGAGCAGTTCCAGCGGAAGTGCTTCGGGAAGATCGCGGAGTTCAAGAACCGCGGCGGGACGATCCTCTTCGTCTCGCACGACGCGCAGGCCGTCGAGCGCCTGTGCGATCGCGCCGTCCTCCTGCGGCAGGGGGAGGTCGCGTTCGACGGCGACACGCGCGAGGCGATCGCCGCTTATCGCCGTCTCCTCGCCGCCGACCTCAACCCCGACGAGCTCGAGGCCGGCCTGAAGGAGTGGGGCAGCGGCGAGGCGCGCATCGTCTCGGCGCAGCTGCTCGACGACGAGGGGGACGAGCGCGTGCAGCTCGCGGCGGGCGAGCCGGCGACGGTGCGGCTCGTCGTTGCAGCCGACCCGGGCGTCGGCGCGCCGCGTGTCTCGGTCGAGCTCCGCGACGACGGCGGGCTCGTCCTCGGGACGGTCGTGCAGGACACGCACGCGCTCGGCTGGAACGGCGGCGCGGGCGACCGCGAGCTCCGCTTCCGGCTGCCGCGCCTCCCGCTCGCCGACGGGCGGTTCCATTTGCGCTTCGCGCTCATCGACCCGGAGAGCGGCCATCCGCTGCACACGCTCGACGACGCCGTGCGCTTTTTCGTGTTCCCGACCGGCGCAGAGTCGGGCGCCGTCCTGCTCGACGGGACGTGGACCTTGCAGGAGTCCGCCCCGACTGCGCAAACTCCGCGAGCGTGAGCTCGAGGGCCTGTCCCGACTGGCCGGCGCTGATGGAGATCGCGCCGGAGGTGCAATTCCGCCACTACACCTTGGCCGAGGCCCAGCTGCCCGTCGACGCCTTCGTCCGGCTGGAAGGTCTCGATCCGAACGCGGTCTCCGTCTGCGCGGATCTGGACGCGCACGTCTTCAACCCGGAGCACACCGAGCCGCGGATCGTCGAGGCGCTGCGCGGCACGCACTGGCTCGACGTGCGCGAGATACGGCGCGGCTAGACAACTTCGGAGAGCACGCGCGTGTTCAACACGTCGCCCGCGGTCGCCCAGCCGCGCCGTGCGGTCGCGACGGAGAGGCGCATGTTCCCGAGCCCGCGCACCGAATGCGCGTCCGTCGAGCACGTGATGCGCACACCCGCGCTGATCGCCTCGCGTACGAGCTCGGCGCTCAGGTCGATGCGGTCCGGCAGCCCGTTCGTCTCCACCGCGGTACCCGTCTCCAGGCACGCGGCGAAGACCGCTTCGAGGTCGACCGCGTTCGGCGGCCGGTGGTTGATGATCCGCCCCTGGGGATGGCTGATCGAGCGGACGGCCGGATGGTGGACGGCGGCGAGCGTTCGTTGCGTCAGCTGGTCGCGCGACTGGCGCTGGCCCGCATGCACCGAAGCCTGCACCCAGTCCAGCTCGTCGAGCACGTCGTCCGGAAGGTCGAGCGTCCCGTCCGCCAGGATGTCGCACTCGATGCCGCGCAGGACGCGGAAGGGTGCGAGCCGCTCATTCGCCTCGGCGATCTCCTCGCTCTGGCGTCGCACGTCGTCGGCGTCGAGGCCCGGCACGACCCGCACGCTGCGGGTGTGGTCGCAGATCGCGATGTACTCGTAGCCGAGCCCGCGCGCCGCCTCTGCCATCTCGAGCACGGATGCCTTGCCGTCCGACCACGTCGTGTGCACGTGCAGGTCGCCGCGGATCTGCGCGACCTCGACCAGCTGCGGCGGCCCGCCGTCGTACGGCTGCTCACGCAGCTCGGGCGGGAGATACGCCCGGCCGAGCGCACGGTAGACCGCGTCTTCATCGGGACCGTCGGGCAGGGAGCCGAGCGCGTCGACGTACGACGCCGAGCCGGTCGCGCGCAGCAGTTCCGTGCCGAAGCGCTCGGCGCTCGCGACGACGAGCTCGACGGGCACGCCGTCCACCGTCACGCCGAGGGCGCGCCGGTCGTCGCGCTCGACGAGCGCGACGATCTCGGGCAGGCCGCGGAAACGGTCGATCACCTCGTTCGGCTCCGCCGATGCGACCACGACGGCGAGCCGCTCCGACGCGTCGCGCCAGCGCCGTGGATCGCCAGCCGCCACGCCGCCGAGGGCGTCCGCGATCCCGCCGACGAGCTCCCACGCACGGTTCAGAAGCAGTCCCCGGCGCGGCGACGTGCGCGGGCGCTCGAGCGCGCTCCGGATCTTCGCCTCGGTGGACGGCCCGATCCCGGGGACCTCGCGCAGCCGCCCTGCCGCGGCCGCCTCCCGGAGCTCGTCGGCCGAGCGAATGCCGAGCGACCGTCCGAGCTCGGCCATCCGCTGCGGCCCGAGGCCGGCCATCCGTCCCACGCCCACGAGCTCCGGCTGCACCTCGCCTTCGAGCTCGTCGATCTCGGCCAGCCGCCCGGTCTCGACGAGCTCGCGCAGCCGTGTCTCGATCGCAGGCCCGATCCCGCGCAGCTCCCGTACGCGTCCCTGACGCACGAGCTCCGCGACCGGTGCCGGCGTCGACCTGATCAGCTCCGCCGCCCGGCGGTAGGCGCGCACGCTGTAGAAGCTCGCGCCGGCCAGGTCGAGCAGGCCCGCGAGCGTCTCGAGGCGCTCCGCGATCGTCCCGTTGTCGGGTCTGGGCACGGCGGTAGTGTCCACGAGCGATGGCAACCGTCGTCGTTCCGTTCCGCAGCACCGACCCGAAACGCCGCCTGGCGGGACTCGCCGAGAGCGAGCGAGTCCGGCTCGCGCACGCGATGCTGGCCGATGT
>JABFWJ010000245.1 GCA_013362295.1 Thermoleophilia bacterium | reverse complement strand
GGGCAACCCGCGGCGGCAGCTCGACGGTCGCGAGCAGCTCATGGACGCGCTCGCGCAGCTGCCTGCCGCGCGGGCCACCGCGCTCGTGTGCGCGGATCACGTCGACGATTTGATCCTCGACGCGCATCACTGGAGCGAGCGCGTTCATCGCGCCCTGCGGCACGAGTGAGATCGACCGCCAGCGCAGCCGGCGCAGCTCGCGGCCGCGAATGGCCAGCAAGTCCGTGCCGTCGAGGCTCACCGAGCCGCCGACGACGCGACCCGGCGGGCGGATCAGCCCGAGGATCGCCATCGCGGTCGTCGTCTTGCCGCTGCCGGACTCGCCGACGAGGCCGAGCAGCTCGCCCCGGCGCAGCTCGAGGCTGACGCCGTCGGCGGCGGGGCGAGGCGCAGCGCCGTAGCGCACGGTCAGGTCGCGGACGCGGAGAACCGCCTCAGCCACGCGTTCCCGCCAGCCTCGGGTTCGAGATTCGGTCGACGCTCAGGCTGAGCAGGAACAGCCCGAGGAAGAGCAGCACGAGCAGCACCGTCGGAGCCGCCCACCACCACCAGATGCCCTGCGAGATCGCTCCGAACGTGAGCGCCGACTGCAGCATCGACCCGAGGGTGATGATGCCCACCGGTCCGAGCCCGAGCAGCTCGAGCCCGATTGCGGTGAGCAGCCCGCCCGAGACGAGCCCCACGAACGTCGCCGTCACGTACGGGAGCATGTTCGGGAGGATCTCGAGGAACATGATCGATGCCGCGTTGCGGTTCGAGAGCCGGCTCATCACGACGAACCCCTGCTCGCGGAGGCTGAGGATCTGCGCGCGGATTGCGCGCGCCGGCAGCGGCCATGACAGGAGCGCGATCGCAACGCCGAGCCATATCACGGACAGCGACCCCCAGAGTGCGGCGATCACGACGAGCAGCGCGAACGGCGGGATGCCGAGCATCACGTCGGCGACGCCACGGATCGCGCTGTCGACGAGGCCGCCGAAGTAACCGCTGACGACGCCGAGCACCGTGCCGACGCAGACGCCGACGAGCCCGGCGAGCAGGCCGATCTCGAACGTCGGGACGATCCCGTAGACGATGCTCGCGAGGACGTCGCGTCCCTGGGCGTCGGTGCCGAGGACGTGCGTCGACGACGGCTTCAGGACGCCCTGGTAGGCGAAGAGCAGGGTGCCGTGCCTGCTGACGAAGATGCGCGCGACGAAGCTGGCGACGAGCGGGCCGAGGACGAGCAGCACGCCGACCGCGAACGAGAACGTCGGCAGGACGCGGCCGCGCGCTTCGGGGGCCGGCGGCACGATCCCGACGGCCGGGACCGCGGCGGCGGCCTGCTCAACGGTGCTGCTCATAGCGGATGCGCGGATCGATGAGTGGATAGAGCAGGTCGAGCAGCAGCACCGCGGCGGCGACGGCGATGACCATCACGAGCCCGACTCCCTCGACCACCGAGTAGTCGCGGCTGTTGATCGCGGTCACGAGCAGGTTGCCGAGTCCGGGGTACGCAAAGATCGTTTCGACGAGGATCGCGCCGGCGAGCACCCACCCGAGCCAGATCGCGAGCACGGTCACCTGCGGGACGATCGCCGTCCGCATCGCGTAGCGGAGGAAGACGCGGCGGCCGGTCAGGCCTTTCGCCTCGGCGAGCAGGAGGTAGTCGGAGCCGAGGACGGAGATCATCGTCGACCGCATCCCGAGCATCCAGAAGCCGATCATCGCGAGGACGATCGAGAGCCCGGGGAGGAGGGAGTGCGTGAGGATGTCGGGGACGGCGGCGAGCCCTGAGCTCTGGTTGAGCACGCCTCGGACGCCGCTCGCCGGCAGCAGCTGTGTCTTGTACGCGAACACGTAGAGCAGCCCGAGCGCGAGCAGATAGTACGGGACGGCGGACAGCACCATCAGGCCGGGCAGGAGGGAGCGCACGAAGCGGGGCGTGGTCGGCCACGCGAGCAGTCCGCCGAGCAGGGACCCGAGCACGAACGAGATCACGATCGTCGTGAACAGCAATCCGAGCGTCCACGGGAGCGCCTGCCCGATCAGCGTGGTCGTCTTCGTCGGGAAGCTCGTGATCGAGTAGCCGAGGTTCCCGTGCGCAAGCTGGGTCAGGTACGCCCAGTACTGGTCGAGCAGCGGCTTGTCGAGCCCGAACTGGTGCCGGTACTCCTGGATCAGCTTCTGTCCGCCGGAGATGCCTTCGCCCTGCGATGCCATACGGGCGACCTGGTAGGAGACCGGATCGCCGGGCGCGAGGTGGACGATCGCGAAGATGATCGTCGCGGTCAGCCAGACGATGAAGACGAAGAAGGCGAGGCGCCGGACGACATACGCGAGTGACACGTCACCCGCCGGCTGGGAGGGAAGCGCGTGGGGCTGCCCGAGGCAGCCCCACGCGGAGGGAGAAGCGAGACGTCACGAGGCAGGCTTCAGGTTCAGCACGACCTCGTGGAAGTACTGCGTCCAGGCTGCCGGCGACGCGAAGTCCGACTTCGCCGTCGGCCAGCCCGTCCAGTAGGCGTTGTTCATCACCACCGGCGTCGGCCGCTGGTTGAGCGGGATCACCGGCAGCGCCTTCAGCCAGAGGCTGAACGCCTTGCGGAACAACCCGGGGATGCGCTTGTCGGTCGGGGGCAACTGGCCCATCTGCGAGACGGTCGCGTTGTACTGGTTGTTGTTCCACTGGCCTGCTGACT
>JABFWJ010000449.1 GCA_013362295.1 Thermoleophilia bacterium | reverse complement strand
ATCTCAGGAGGACGGCGCCGACGACGACGAGGATCTTCGAGCGCTTGTCGCGCTTCTTCGCCGCTTCCGCGCGTTCTTTCTTCGTCGCCATCGTCAGGGAGTGACGCCGGCCGCGGTCGCGCCGTCGGGCGCCGCGGAGGTCGTCGTCGAGGTGGACGGGGTCGCGGGCGCCGCCACGGTCGGCGCGCCGTAGACGTACGCATTGACGAACAGCTCGGCCGAGATCTTCGGGAACGCGTTCGGGACGACGTTGAAGGTCAGCGTGTCGACGTTGAAGAGCCGTCCGTGCGCATCCAACGTGCCGTTGTGCACGGAGACGAGGCTGCGCATCCGGTAGAGGAAGTCACTGAGGCCGTAGAAGTCGCCGTTGAAGAGCAGGTGAATGCGATCGGTCTGGTACGACCCGGTCGCCGTGCCGGCGTCGACCGGCTCGATGAGGTCGAACTTGATCCCCGACGACCGAGCGAGCTCGCTCAGCGTCAGGATGATGCCGGGCATGTCCTGGCGGTCCGGCATCGCACGGGCGAGGCGGAACAGGTCGGCGGTCTCGATCGTCGGCGGGTGCAGTCCCTTGCGAATCGCGGCCCGGCGCTGGTAGATCTGCGTCTGGACGGCGTCCGCCTGCTGCTGCAGCTTGTTCGCCTTCGCCCCCTGCGGCGAGACGACGAACATGTAGCCCGCGACCGCGAGCAAGATCAGGACGAACGCGATCGCGCCGAACTGGATCCTGATGTCGAGCGCGGCGAGCTTCTTCTTCATGACGCGCTCCCGCTCTTCACGCTGCCCTGCAGCGTGAACGTGAACATCCCGGCGGGGCAGACGCCGCCGCCACCCCCCGCGCCCGCGTCCGTCGACGCGGACTTGCCGAGCGTCATCCCGGTGAGATCGGGGACGACCGTGAGGCGCGCGAGGAAACGCGCAACCGAATCCTGTGAATAGGTGCAGCCCGTGACCTCGAAGCCCTGCGCGCCGGAGGATGCCGTCGCAGCGGCGGCGGTCGACACCGGCGCGAGCGAGGGCGCGAGCGCATTGAGCGTCACGAGCCAGACGTCACTCGGCACGACCTGCGAGACCTCGCGCAGCAAGCGGTCCCAGGCGACGCGCTGGCCGAGCGCGGTCGCGAGCGCGGTCACCCGCGTCTGACGCTCCTTCGGCAGCTGCTTGACGACGGGCGACGGCGGCGCGGGCGCCGGGATCACCGCGAGCTGAGCCTGGACCTGCGCCAGCGCGCGCCGCTTGCTCGCCACCCCCGCGCTCGCGGAGAGGAACATCACTGCGATCAACGCGCTGACGAGCACCGTGCCGACGCAGCCGGCGAGGACCGGCAGCGGGAGGGCCTTCTTGCCCGACGCATCGTCTCTCGGGAGGAGGTTGACCGCGCGCACTTCAGTCCTCGATCCCGAGGCCGATCGCGACGGTGAGCGAACCCGGTGCGCAGTCGGGCTCGCGGAACTTCTTCGGGATCGCGACGCGGTCGAGCGGATCGCCGACGCGCACCGGGACGCCGATCAAGCGGTTGAGCTCCTCCCCGAGGCCGGGAAGATGCGCGGTCCCGCCCGTCAGCACGAGCTCGCCGATCCCGAGCGAGCCGGGCTGGTTCTGGTAGAAGCGCAGGCTCGACACGAGCTCGCGCGCAAACGACTGCAGCTCGCGCAGCACCGCCTCGCGCGCAGTTGCGAGCGACTCGTGCGTCACGCCGTCCGGGAGCTCGGTGGACTGCGCGACGAGCGACAGCGCATGCTTGATCGGCGTCGCCTCCGACGGCGTCAGATCGAGCGCGCGTGCGATCGCGACCGACAGGCTCTGTCCGCCCCAGCTGAGCACGCGGGTGAACTCGCACACGCGGCCGTCGGTGACGGCGAACGTCGAGCGGTCGTGGCCGACGTTGACGACGACCTGCGCGCCGTTCGGGGGCGGTGCGTCAGGGCTCGGCGGCGCGCCGAGCGCACGCAGCATCGCGAACGCTTCGAGATCGATGCCGGTGACGCGCAGGCCGGCCTTGCGGCACGCGCCCACGTAACGGTCGACGAGCTCCCGATAGGCGACGACGAGCAGCACGCGGCGGGTCGTCTGTCCCGTCTCCGGGTCGGTCGACTCGGACAGCAGCTGCCAGTCGAGGACCGCTTCCTCGAGCGGAATCGGCAGCGTCTCCTGCGCACGAAAACGAATGGCGTTCGCGAGCTGCTGCTGATCGTCGATCCCGGCGATCTCGAAGGTGCGGACGCCGATCCGGCTGTTCGCGATCCCGAGGCGCACCCCCTTCTTCGGCAGCTTGTTCTTGCTGAAGAGCTCCGACAGCGACGCAGCGAGCGCGTTGACGTCGCGCAGCTCGCCGCCGACGACGACGCCGTCGGGCAGCGGCAGGCGCGCAACCTGGAGGAGCTGCGGTGACGGCCCGTTGGAGACGCGGGCGGCCGTGACCTGCGACGCGCCGATCTTCAGCCCGACGATCGCGCCCTTCGACGGTCCGCCGCGCTCGGCCTTCTGCTTCTGCTTCTTTGCGCGCGGCTCCTTCGGGGTGTCCGGTTCCTTCGTCTTGCCGAGCTTCAGCTCGCGCTTCCAGATCGGCGGCTTCTTCTCCGTCGGCTCGGCCCGCTGCTTCTCCGGCTTCGGCGCCTTGACCTTCTTCGCCTTCGGCTCCTTGAGCTTCTTCGCCTTCGGCTCCTTGGGCTGCTTCGGCTGCTTCGGCTCCTTCGGCTGCTTGGGGCTGCGCTTGAGCGTCAGCTCCTGCTTCCAGAACGGCTTCTTCTCCGCCGGCTCTGCGGCGGGGACTTCGACGTTGACCGGCTGGATCGCCGGCGCGGGCTCGGGCTCCGCGACGGGAAGCGGCGGCGGCGGCGCAACGGGCGGCGGCCCCGAAACGGGGGGCGCAGCGATCGCCGGCATCTCGGCCGGAATCTCGTTCGGGTCGAAGCTTTCGGTCAGCCAGCCGTAGTCGCCCGTTGTCGGCGGCAGCGCGGGCGTGTCGCCGGCCTCGGGCAGGTACGCGTCGATCCGATCGGTGACAGGCGCCTCCTGCGCCGGCTGTTCCGCGACCTCGTCCTGTTTCTTGCGTCCGAGGGAGATCTCGCGCTTCCAGATCGAACCCGACACGGCGCTCAGCCTCCGGAGACCCGAAGACCGCCGAACACCGGCTCCGCAGCATGCGCAGCCCCGTGTCCGTTTGCCGCAGAAGGTGCGTCGGGATCCTCGAATCCCGCACGCTCGAGCAGCCCTGTGAGCTGCTCGGGACGCGACGAGCGCGTCAGGCCGACGTCTTTGGTGACGACGCCGCGGATGATCAGCTCCGCGAGCGACTGCTCCATCGTGACCATGCCCTTGGCCGTGCCGGTCTGCATCACCGAATAGATCTGCTCGACCTTGCCCTGGCGGATGAGATTGCGGACCGCGTCGTCCGGCAGCAGGATCTCGAGCGCCGGAATGCGCCCGCTGCCGTCCGCCGTCGGCAGCAGCGCCTGGGTGACGACGCCCTGCAACGTGCCTGCAATCTGCACGCGCACCTGCTCCTGCTGCTCCGGCGGGAAGACGTCGATGATGCGGTCGATCGTCCCGGGCGCGGACTGCGTGTGCAGCGTGCCGAAGACGAGGTGGCCGGTCTCCGCAGCGGTCATCGCCGTCGCGATCGTCTCGAGGTCGCGCATCTCGCCGACGAGGATCACGTCCGGGTCCTGGCGCAGTGCGCCGCGCAGGCCTTCTGCGAAGGACACCGCGTCCACGCCGATCTCGCGCTGGTTGACGATGCAGCCCTTGTGGCGGTGCAGGAACTCGATCGGGTCCTCGATCGTGAGGATGTGCTCGTGCCGCGTGCGGTTGATCTCGTCGAGCACCGACGCGAGCGTCGTCGACTTGCCGGAGCCCGTCGGGCCGGTGACGAGCACGAGGCCGCGCGGCTTCTCCGCCAGCGAGTGCAGCGACGACGACAACCCGAGCTCCTCGAGCGACTTGATCTCGTTCGGGATCAGTCGGAACGCGGCGCCGAGCGTCTCGCGCTGAAAGAAGACGTTGACGCGGAAGCGCGCGACGCCGGGAATCGAATGCGCGAAGTCGAGCTGGCGGCTCAGCTCCAGCCGCTTCTGCTGCTCGCTCGAGAGGATGCGATAGAGAAGGTCACGCGTGTCGTCTGCGCTCATCGCCGGCACGCCGTCGAACCGCTGCAGGTGACCGCGCAGGCGAACGACAGGCGGAGCCCCTACCGTCAGGTGGAGATCGGACGCCTGCAGCTGGACCATCTGCGTCAGCAGCTGGTCGATCGACACAACTTCGCTCACGCGGCAGCTATCGGCACGTCGGCTGCCTGACTTGAGGGATCGAGGCCGTGCCGACTCGTCCGCCGTCACTCGACCCAGGTACCTCGTTCGAGCTAGCCCGCTTCAAGGGATGGCGAATCCCTCAAAGGGGGGCGCTGCCACACTCATCGGCCGCCGATACGGCGAGAGCCAGAAGGTAACCCCCCTCAGTGCTTGGAAGGAGCTACGGAGGAATGCTGAACAAGTTGCAGATGCGGCTGAAGAGTGACGAGGGCTTCACCCTCATCGAGCTCCTGGTCGTCATCATCATCATCGGGATCCTGCTCGCGATTGCGATCCCGTCGTACCTCAAGTTCAAGGATCGCGCGAACAATTCGGCCGCGCAGGCCAACGTCCGCGCCGCCGTCCCCGGCATGGAGGCCTACGCGGCCGACCACAACGGGACGGGCTACACGGGCGCCACGTCGGCCGTGCTGCAGGCGTCGTACGACGCCGGCATCAAGAACATCCGCGTCAAGTCCGCGAACTCGACCACGTACTGCATCGATTCGACGGTTGGGAACTCGACCTTCTCCAAGGCGGGCCCCGGCGCGACGATCGCCTCGGGCGCCTGCCCGTAAGCGGCGATCGACTCTGGTTCGGCCGAGGGGCGCGGGAAACCGCGCCCCTTGTCATTTCCGGAACGTCTCTCCCCCACTTTGGGGGATACGGCGTCACTCACGGGTCACCGATGAGTTTCCCGTCAACCCCTTCGCTCGACTGCGACAGCGCAGGACGGCGAGCAGGAAGGAGAACTAACGTTGGACGCCATTCGTAAGCGGCTCCAGGCGGACGAGGGCTTCACGCTCATCGAACTCCTGGTGGTCATCATCATCATCGGGATCCTGCTCGCGATTGCGATCCCGTCGTACCTCAAGTTCAAGGATCGCGCGAACAACGCGGCCGCCCAGGCCAACGTCCGCGCTGCCATCCCCGGCATGGAGGCCTACGCGGCCGACCACGCGACGGGCTACACAGGCGCCACCTCGGCGCTCCTGCAGGCCTCGTACGACGCCGGCATCAAGAACATCCGTGTCAAGACGGCGAACTCGACGACCTACTGCGTCGACTCGACGGTCGGGAACTCGGTCTACAAGAAGGCCGGTCCCGGCGCGACGATCAGCTCGGGCGCCTGCCCGTAAGGGTTCGGCTCCACTCGTTGGTTGTGCTCAGAGGGCCCGGGAGACCGGGCCCTCAATCGTTCCTGGGGCGCGGCTCGGCTCAAGCAGAGCCGTTTTCCTGCCGATAGGGACAGTGTGGCCACCGGCGTTCACCTGCGCGGAATTGTGATCGCGGGCGCACTCGCAGCGCTCGCGCTCTGCCTCGGCTTTGTGACGCTGATGATGAACCAGACGGCGTCGACGACGGCTCCGCACACGGTCCTTCCCCTGAAGCTGCGCCACCACCGCACGGCTGCTGCGAAGGCTGTGGCGAAGAAGGTCGTGGCGACGAAGGTCGGAGCGAAGAAGGCTGTGGCGACGAAGGCTGTGGCGACCAAGGCTGTGGCGACCAAGGCTGTGGCGACCAAGGCTGTGGCGACGAAGGCCGTCGCGCATCGGAAGACCGCCGCGCGCGCTCAGCACGTCGTGCACACGGCGCCGAAGCCGAAGTCGAGGCCCAAGGCCAAGCGCGTCGACGCGAACTTCGCAGCTGCGCTGAAAGCTGGGCTTCCGCGCTCAGTCGCGCATGCGCTGGCGGCGCACCGGGTCGCCGTGGTCGAGGTGACGTCCAAGGCCGACGCCGTCGCAGAGCTCGCGGCCGGCGAGGCGAAGGCGGGCGCGACGCTCGCCGGCGCGTCGTACGTCGCCGTCAGCGTCGACCGCGACGGCGGCGACGTCGAGGTGCTGACGCGGCTGCTCGGTCAGCTTCCGGTCGCCCCGGCGACCCTCGTCTACACGCGGCCGGCGACACTCCTCACCACCCTCCCGGGATTCAACGACCGGACCGTCGTCCAGCAGGCGGCGGCCACTGCGTTCAGCGCGGCGGGTGCCACCGGCACCACGCCGGCGCGGTGACACCGGGCGAGGCGGCGAAGACGATGTCGGGGCGTGAGCTGTTCGTGCGCGTGGCCCGCAAGGAGGGCCGCTCCGTGGCCGTCATGCGCGCGATCGACTACGGAACCGAGTGCGTCGTCGAGACCGAGGTGTATCCGCCGAACGCCGCCACGGCGCTGCGGGCGGGCCCCTACACGTTCGCCGACGCCCGCCAGGCAACCGCGTTCGTCACCGAAGCCGTCGAGGCGCTGATGTACCTCGGCTGCGACGTCCAGGCCGCCTAGCAACCGCGGCGCGCGCGCGGGGTTTCGGCCGCGACAACCTGGCTCTGACCCCGGCCAGGTCCCGTCGGGCGAGGCGAAGCGCTGCAGGCACTTCGATCCGGGTCAGACCCGGTTTGGTACGGCTCGTCAGGCGGCGCGCTGCAGTTGCTGGAGCGCGATCGCGTCTTCGACCGCGCGGTCGAGGAGCCTGATCCCGCGTTCGCCTTCTCCGTACAGGCCGTGGAAGAGCTCGGAGCACAGGAAGGCAGGCGGCTGCACCAGCCCTGCCAGGGCGGGATAGCTGCCCCAGTGCCAGTCGCGCGGATGGCCGCAGAGCCGGGCGCGAACCGGGTTCATGGAGATGTAGCGGATCAGCTCGTACGCGTGAGCTTCCGTCACGGCGATCTCGGAGAAGTAGCGACGCTCGAAGAGGGCGCCCTCGCGCGCGCACTGGCCGTTGAACCAGATCGCATACCGGCTCTTGAGGTACTGCATGCCGGCCCCGATGTTCGCCTCCGGCGTCTCGACAGCCAGATGGAAGTGGTTGCCCATCAGGCAGTACGTGTGGCAGCGCCACTTGTAGCGCAGGACGGTCCGACCGAGGAGGACGAGGAAGAAGGCGCGATCACCGGCGACGACATCGAAGATCGGCCGTTTCTCGACGCCGCGGGAGCCGACGTGGTAGAGGACATCAGGTACCTGGATTCTCGGTGGGCGTCCCACTCTTCGACCGTAGCCGCTCCGAACGGCGCCGCTGGAAACCGGCACGGAATTGTTGCGTTGGCCATGCCTCGTGCGGACACGGCGGGCGTCTGACACCGGTTCGTACCGAACCGCCGTGTACCGTCGGGCCATGCGGCTGCTGCTCCTCGCCCGCCACGGGCAGTCGTCATTCAACGTCTCCGGGCTGGTGAACGGCGATCCGCAGCGTGATCGCGGGCTCTCGCCGCTCGGGACGGAGGAGGGCCGGAAGCTCGGGAAGCAGATCGCCGGGATCGCGATCGACCTCTGCGTCGTCTCCGAGTTCCCGCGCGCGCAGGAGACGGCGCGGCTCGCGCTGGAGGGGAGGGACGGCATCCCGTGGGAGGTCGACCGCGGGCTGAACGACATCCGCATCGGCGACCTGGACGGCGCGACCCTGGCGGCCTACCGCGCCTGGAAGCGCGGGCACACGCGCAAGGACGCCTTCCCCGGCGGCGAGAGCCTCGACGACAGCGCGCGCCGCTACGCCGACGCGTACGAACGCCTGCTCGCGCGCGAGGAAGACGTCATCTTCTGCGTCTGCCACGAGATCCCCGTCCGCTACGCCGTCAACGCCGCGGCCGGAAGCGCCCAGCTCGACGGGCCGCTCCACGACGTCGCCAATGCGACTCCCTACGCCTTCGACGGCGCGGGCCTGCTGCGCACCGTCGCCCGGATGCGCGAGCTCAGCGCCTAGATCTCTTGCCTAGACCGTGACGCGGGCGAGCTCTTCGACCGACGTCAGGCCGGCTGCGACCTTCGCCAGGCCGTCGTCCCAGAGCGTGCGCATGCCGTTCCCCATCGCCGCCCGCTCGATCTCCTCGCGCGTCGCCCGCTGGACGGCGAGCGTCTCGAGCTCCTCGTCCATCGTCAGCAGCTGGTAGATGCCGATCCGGCCGCGGTAGCCGGTCTGGTTACAGCGGGGGCAGCCGCGCTTGCGGTACAGCGCCATCCCGTCGGTCATCGCCGCGACGTCTGGCGAGACCTTCGCCTTGATCAGCTCGTCGACGGACGGGGTGTACATCTCGCAGCAGTGGGAGCACAGCTTCCGGGCGAGGCGCTGCGCGAGCACCGCCGTCACCGCCGACCCGACGAGGAACGGCTCGACGCCCATCTCATTGAGGCGCGTCAGCGCGCCCGGCGCGTCGTTCGTGTGCAGCGTGGAGAGCACGAGGTGGCCGGTCAGGGCGGCCTCGATCGCCATCTTGGCCGTCTCGGAGTCCCGGATCTCGCCCACCATCACCACGTCCGGGTCGGAACGGAGGATCGAGCGGAGCGACGCCGCGAACGTCAGGCCGGCGCGGACGTTGATCTGCACCTGGTTCACGCCCGGGATCCGGAATTCCACCGGATCCTCGACCGTGATGATGTTGATTTCCGGCCGGTTCACCTGCGTGATCCCGGCGTAGAGGGTCGTCGACTTACCCGACCCGGTCGGCCCGGTGACGAGCAGCGCGCCGGTCGGGCGCATGAACATCTCGGTCAGCTTCGTCTGCATGTCGTCGGAGAGCCCGAGATCCGCGAGCGTCGGGATCTTCTTCGACTTGTCGACCAGACGCATGACGATCGACTCGCCTTCGACCGTCGGCAGGACCGCGACGCGGATGTCCATCATGCGGCCCGCTGCCGCGGCGTTGAGGGCGATGCGGCCGTCCTGCGGCTTGCGGCGCTCGGCGATATCGAGCTTCGCGAGCACCTTCAGGCGCGTCGTCACACCGGCCGCCAGCCGCTTCGGGATGCGCTGCACCTCATGCAGCACGCCGTCGACGCGAAGCCGGACGACGAGCGAGTCTTCCTGCGGCTCCCAGTGGATGTCCGAGGCGCCGTCCTCGGCTGCCTGGAAGATCACGGAGTTGACGAGGCGCACGAGCGGCGCGTCGGAGATTCCATCGTCAACCTCGAGGTCGTCGGACTCTTCCTCCTGCTCGTGCTGGGCCTGCTCCTCCTCGAGCACGGCGCGGGCGCCGAAGGCCTCCGAGGCCCGGACGAGTCGGCGAACCTCGGCCTCGACGTCGTCCCGGGTCGCAACCGCGAGCTCGACCGTGAGGCGGGTCGCGATCCGGAGCTCGTCGATCCCGTGGACGTTGCCGGGGTCTGCGACGGCGACGCGCAGGCTGTTCCCCTCGATCGCATACGGGATCGCGACCACGCGCTCCAGCACGTGCAGCGGGAGCTCGCTCGTGGCCGCGTCGTCGACGCCGGTCTCGGTCAAATCGACGAGCGGCAGCCGGTAGCGCGCCGCCAGCGTGCGGGCGATCCCCTCGCCGGTTGCGATGCCCTCCTCGACGAGCGCCTCGGCGAGCGAGCCCGAGCTGCCCGCGCGGCCACGGGCCAGCGCCAGCTTGTCCTCAGGGACGAGCTCGGTGGCGGCGAGCAGGTCGGCGAGGAGCTCGGCCGACGTGTTGATCGCGGGCGCGTCGGCGCGCCGGAGCCCCGCGCCCTCGGCGGGCGGCGTCTCCGCGCCTTGCGGCGGAACCGTACGCAGCGTGAAATCGTCGCTCATATCCCTCGTTTGAGGTATCGGCAGAAACCGGCGGGCCCTTGAGCTTGGGCGACCCCCGGCGGGTTCCTTCCTCAATCCCTCCTACGAGGGACTGGCGCGCTAGGGGCCCTCTACTTCAGGAAGCCGAGGTACCAGTCGAGCGCCGCGTGCCCCCAGAAGAGCGCAAAAACGCCTCCCAGAGCCAAAAACGGGGCAAACGGGATCGCCATCTTGCGGGCGGCCGAGCCGTGGCGGGCAAACAGGACGGCCGAGGGCAGAAGCGCGGCCAGCATCCCGACGAAGAGGGCGATCGGGACGGTGCGGCCGACGGCGAACCCGAGCAGCAGTGCGAGCTTCACGTCTCCCATCCCCAGCCCCCGCGGGTAGGCGAGCGCGGCGGGGAGGAGGTCGCAGGAGGCGCCGAGGCCCGCGAGGAGCCATTCGGCCGACGGGTGGAGCACGGTCTGCGCCACGAGCACGACGGCCGCCGCCGGCA
>JABFWJ010000447.1 GCA_013362295.1 Thermoleophilia bacterium | reverse complement strand
TCGACGACGCCGGGCGTCAGCGAGAGCCGCGCCATGAGCTTGCCGCCGGGATCTTCTACCGGCCCGAGTAGTCGGCGAGCAGGTTGCCGTCCGGGGTCGGCGGCGCCGAGCGCAGCGCTGCTGACTCGAGCAGGCGCAGCGTCGACTCCAATCCGAACGGCAGCAGCTCGAGCGGTATCGGAGGAGCCGGGGCGGCCACGAGCTCATTCGAGAGGCGATGACGACGAAGCGCTCGGCGGCGGCGACCACCTTCTCGCGCATGTGCGCACCGCCGCCACCCTTCACCAGCCAGCCCGTCGGCTCGATCTGGGCGGCTCCGTCGATCGCAAGATCGTGGCCGCCGAAGCTCGTGAAGGGGCGGGCGGATGCCCAACCCGTGCTCACGCGCTACCTGCTCAGCGGCCGGCGAGGTGGCCACGTAGACGACGTCCTTCACCGCCCGTGCGGCGAGGACCGGCAGCAGCCAAGCATCGTCGAGCCCGTGCCGAGGCCGACCCGCATCCCCCTCGGTGACAAGCTCCGCCGCTGCTTCTCGGCCGCCGCGCACGTCTCGCGCTCGATTGAGCCAGCCAACAGCGACTACGCCCGCGGCGGTCGGGGCGCGTGACCCGTGAGGCTTCTCCCTGCGGAGCCGAGCTGGTGGCAGGCCTCCACGACTCGTGCCGCCATCGTCTGCTCGGCACTGCGGCCCCAGGTGCGCGGATCGTAGGCGCGTTTGTCGCCGATGCCGCAATCGGCGCGCACGACGCCGGCGTAGTTGACGAACATGTGGTCGGCGACGGCGCGCGTATACGCATACTGGGCGTCGCTGTCGAGATTCATCTTGACGACCCCGTAGCTGACTGCCTCGGCGATCTCCTCCGGTGTCGAGCCACTGCCGCCGTGGAAGACGAAATCGAATGCGGCTCGCTCGCCGTGGCGGGCGGTGACCGCCTGCTGGATCTCGCCGAGAATCGACGGACGGAGGGCGACCTTGCCGGGCTGGTAGTGCCCGTGGACGTTCCCGAAGGTCGCCGAGAGGAGGTAGCGGCCGCGCTCGCCGCTCCCGAGCGCGTCGACGTCGGCCAGCGCCTCCTCGGGAGTGGAGTACAGACGCCCGTTCGACTCGTCGCCGCGGATGCCGTCCTCCTCGCCGCCGACGGCGCCGATCTCGACCTCGAGGATCACGTCTGCGGCGGCGCACTGTGCGAGCAGCGGGGCTGCGATGGCGAGGTTCTGGTCGAGGGGCAGGCTCGATCCGTCGAACATCTGCGAGAGCAGAAGCGGTTGACCGCCCCGCTGGCGGCGTGCGCGCGACTCGGCGAGCAGGGGGCGAAGGAAGCTGTCCAGGTCGTCTGGCGGGCAAGGGTCGCCGTGTGGGACGACCAGGATCGGGACCTGCTCGGCGACGGCGGCAGCGTAATCTGCGAGCGCCCGAACGCCGAGCGGCCGGTCCTTACTAGGGCCGGCTGCGAAGTCGCCGCCGCCGCGTGACACCTGCACGATCCCATCGGAGCCGGCGGTGACGAAACCCAGAACCGCAGCGTTGAGCGTCGAAGAAGACGAGACGTTGATCGCCGGGATGGCGTAGCCGCCGGCTCTGGCGGCGTCGAGCAGCTCGGCGTACTGGGCGGGGGTAGCGAGCGGCATCGGAGGCGACCGGGCTCGCGGCCTCCTAGGCTGCGTGTCTCGACTCGGCGGGAGCCTCGAGTGCCAGTCGGCGCGCGGCGTTCGCGATCGCGGCGGCGTCGATGCCGGCTGCGGCGAGCAGTTCAGCTGGGGTGCCGGAACCAGGCATCCCGCGCACAGCGAGCCTGACCACACGCGGCGGCTGGGCGTCCTCGGTGAAGACTGTCGCGACGGCCTCGCCCACGCCGCCCTCCGGCCAGTGATCCTCAACGGTGAGCAGCCGACCCCCGGTCGCCAGCGCTGCCTGTCGAAGGGTTGCGGCGTCGATCGGTTTTACCGAGTAGAGGTCGATCACCCGGGCCCGGATGCCCTCGGCTTCGAGGAGGGAGGCGGCCCCGAGTGCCTCGTGCACCGTGATCCCGGCGGCGACGATCGCCACCTGGTCGCGTTCCGACGAATGGATGACCCGGCTGCCGCCGATCTCGAACTCCTCGTCGGCGCCGTAGAGGGTCGGCAGCGCGGCGCGCGTGGTGCGCAGATAGACGATTCCCTCCCGGTCGGCCATGCGGGCGACCAGCTTCGCGGTCTGGTTTGCGTCGCACGGGTAGAGGACGGTGCTGCCGTGCACTGCTCGCAGCATCGCGAGGTCCTCGAGCGCCATCTGCGAGGGGCCGTCCTCGCCGATCGAGACGCCGGCGTGCGAGCCGCACAGCTTGATGCTCGCGTGGCTGATCGCGGCCATTCGAATGAAGTCGTAGGCGCGGGTGAAGAACGCCGCGAAAGTGGAGGCGAACGGCTTCCAGCCGCGCACCTGCAGGCCGACCGCGGCTGCCACCAGCTGCTGCTCGGCGATGAACATCTCGAAGTAGCGCTCCGGGTGGGCGTGCGCGAACAGATCTGCGTATGTCGAGTTGGATACCTCGCCGTCGAGACCGACGATCTCCGGCCGCTGCGACCCGAGCGCAGCCAGCGCGTCTCCGTATGCGCGCCTGGTCGCGACCTCGGCGGCGAGCTCGTACTGCGGCAGGTCGACCGGCGCCGGCGCGGGCGCGGGCCGCCGGGGCGTCTGGGCTTGCGGCTTGGCCACCTGCACGCGCAGCCGCCGGATCCCGCCGAGCTCGGCGATCGCCGCCTCCGGGTCTGCGAGCGCCTTGCCGTGCCAGCCTTCCTGATTCTCGATCCCAGGAACGCCCTTGCCCTTGATCGTCTTCGCCACGATTACGGTCGGCCGCCCATCGCCCTCGACCGCCTCCGCGAACGCCCCGTCGATGGCGGCGACGTCGTGTCCGTCGGCTGCGATCGCACGGCAGCCGAACGCGCGTGCCCGCTCGAGATAATGATCGATCTGCCACCCGTTCATCGTCTCTCCGCGTTGGCCGAGCCGGTTGACATCGACGATCACGACGAGGTTGTCGAGTCCATAGTGGGCGGCATGCTCGAGCGCCTCCCAGATCGAGCCCTCCGCCATCTCGCTGTCTCCGCACAGGACCCAGACGCGATAGGGCGCCTCTTCCAGTCGCTTGCCGGAAAGCGCGACACCGACGCCAACGGGAAGGCCGAAGCCCAGCGAACCGGTTGCGACGTCGACCCAGGGGAGCAGCGGCGTCGGATGCCCCTCCAGCCGGCTGCCGAAGGTACGGAAGCTGAGAAGCTCCTCTTCGGAGATCGCCCCCGCTGCCAGGTAGAGCGAGTACAGCAGAGGCGAAGCGTGCCCCTTGGAGAAGATCAAGTGGTCGTTCAGCCAATTCTCGGGCTGATCGAAGTCGTAGCGGAGGTACTTCGCGAAGAGGACAGCCATCAGGTCAGCAGCTGACATCGACGAAGTCGGATGCCCCGACTTCTTCACATCGCTCGCACGAATCGAATCGACACGCAGCTGCTGACCGAGCTCCCGCAACTCTGCCAAGGAAGGAGGTAGAGAAGTCGCCTTAGAGGACATGCCTCGACGGTGCCCTCGATCACCCTCGTGCACGGGAACGATCACGTGCGCTAGCTCCGCCCGCGTGGCAAAGGAGCTAGGTGCTGCGAGGGGGGTTCGTCGGCCTGGTCGCCAGCTCGCCCTCGTCACCGTCAAGCGAGATCGGGTCCACCTTCCAGGAGAGGTCCGGATACGCCGCGACGATGCCGCCTGCGGCGTCGAGCTCGACGACTTCACCGCGTACGGCGAAGCTCTGCTCCTCCGTCGGTTTGCCGTCTTTGTCGTAAAGGATCGACCGGGTGGTCATGCCTTGACGCTAGCCGCGACGCTGAGATCCTTGCGAGACGATTTGCGCGTCGCGCGGCGCCAGTGCACCGAACGGTTCCCATTCGGGGCGAGCGATCGAGCGAGCGTGGAGCACAGACGTGCGAACGAACAGGCACGGGTCTGGCAAGCGGAAGCAAACGAGTTGCGGGAATTCGTTATCGAGTCATGAAGTGCCTTTACCTATCAGCAGCTTGCGAGTGGCCCCGCAGCGCTCGGCGGCGGCGGCGATGACGCCAGATCAGAACTACCTGCTGGAGGCCCGGCAGATGCAGGCGCTGTCGTTCTCGGTGCACATCCCGCTCGTCTGTTTCGGGATCGCCTTTCCGACACTGCTGTTGTTCGTGGAGTGGCTGTATCTGCGCAGCGGCGATCCGCTTTATCGGACGCTCGCACGTCGCTGGACGAACGTGATGGTCGCGCTCTTCGCCGCGGGCGTGGTGACCGGGACGATCCTCAGCTTCGAGATGGGGTTGCTCTGGCCGGCCTTCACCGCGACCTTCGGCAGTGTCTTCGGGCTCGGCTTCGCTGTGGAGGGCTTCTCGTTCTTCCTCGAGGCGATCTTCATCGGCATCTACGTGTACGGCTGGAACCGCCTGTCGCCGCGGTTGCACTTCGCCACCGGCATCCCGATAGCGCTCGCCGGCTTCACCGGCTCGCTGATGGTCATCTCGGTGAACGGCTGGATGAACCACCCCAGTGGGTTCCGCCTCAGCCACGGCAAGGTCGTCGACGTGCACCCGTTCAAGGCGCTGTTCGAGAACGCCTACTTCTGGCACGAGCTGATCCACATGTATGTCGCCGGCTACATCGTCACGGGCTTCCTGCTTGCCGGGGCGTATGCGGTCCTGCGGCTGCGCGGCCGCTGGGGCCGCTACGAGCAAACCGCGCTCGCGATCCCGCTCACCATTGCAGCACTGGCCGCACCGGTGCAGGTGCTCGTCGGCGACTGGAACGGCCGCGAGGTCGCCCGCTACCAGCCGACCAAGCTGGCGGCACTCGAAGGCCTGCCGCGGACAACGACGGGCGCGCCGATCCACGTGCTTGGCTGGTACAGCGACGGCCGCGTCGAGTACGGGATAGGGGTCCCGAAGCTGCTCTCGGTCCTCGCCTACCACAGGGTCAACGCGAAGGTGCAGGGCCTCGACGCGGTCCCGGCCCGCGATCGTCCGCCGGTGAACGTCGTCCGGTTCGCGTTCCAGACGATGGTCGGAATCGGAACGCTGCTGGCGCTGCTCGCCCTCGTCTACCTGGCGGTCCGCATCCGGAAGCGTCGGTTGCCACGCTCGACCTGGTTCTACCGTGCCCTCGCGCTCGCAGGTCCGCTGTCAGTGGTCGCATTGATCAGCGGCTGGGTGACGACCGAAGTCGGCCGCCAGCCATGGGTCGTCTACCGGGTGATGCGCACCTCGCAGGCGGTCACGGGCGCCCGAGGCATCCCCGTCGGCTACGGCACGCTCGTCCTCGTCTACGTCCTGCTGATCGCAGCCGTCGCCTGGATCCTCTGGCGTCTCGCCCGCAAGCCGCTTGAGCTTGAACCGTCTCTGTCGGCGGCGGAGGTCGACTGATGCTGCACCTGTATCTGATCCCGTTGATCTTCGCGCTGATCGGGCTGGCCTTCTACACCGTGCTTGGCGGCGCCGACTTCGGCGCTGGCTTCTGGGAGCTCACCGCCGGCAAAGGCCCGCAGGCGCAGGCGGTCCGCGAGCACGCGCATGCGGCGATGGCGCCCGTCTGGGAGGCCAACCACGTCTGGCTCATCTTCGTGCTCACCGTCGTCTGGACTGCGTATCCGACCGTCTTCGGATCGATTGCGTCCACGCTCTCGATCCCGCTCTTCATCGCGGCCGTCGGGATCATCTTCCGCGGCGTCGCCTACGCGCTCCGCGCCGGGGCGGCAGGCCCCCGCGAGCTCAGCGCGATCGACACCGTCTTCTCGATCTCATCGGTGCTGACGCCGTTCGCGCTCGGGACTGCCGTCGGCGGCATCGCCTCCGGCCGCGTCCCCGTCGGCAACGCCGCCGGCAGCCAGTTCAGCAGCTGGCTCAACCCGACCTCACTGCTGGTCGGCGTGCTCGCGGTCACAACGGCCGCCTATCTCGCCGCGGTCTTTCTCTGCGCGGACGCGACGAAGCTCGGCGACCAAGGCCTCGAGGAGCAATTCCGCCGCCGCGCACTCGGCGCAGGGATTGTCGCCGGCGTCATCGCCGTCGCCGGCCTCGGTGTCATCGCCGGCGACGCTGACCGCATCTTCCATCGCCTCACCAGCGGAGCCGGTCTAGCCGGGCTCGTCATCTCGCTAGTCGCCGGGGTCGCGACGCTGGCACTCGTCTGGCGTCGACAGTACGAGCTTTCCCGTTACGGCGCCGCGGTGGCGGTGGCCGCGATCATCGCCGGCTGGGCGCTGGCGCAGTCGCCCCTTTTCCTGCCAGGGCTCACCATCGAAGCAGCGGCTGCACCGCGCCCAACCCTGATCGCGGTGACCGTCGCCGTGCTCGGCGGCGCGGTCATCCTCTTTCCTTCACTCGCGCTGTTGTTCCGGCTCGTCCTCAGCGGCCGCCTCGCCGAAGGCGGCGAAAGCGTCGACCTCCGCCCGACGCCCCGGCTGGTCCGGGTATCGCGACAAGGTTTCCTTGCACGGGCAGCGCTCGCCTGTCTCATCGCCGGAATCGGGTTACTGACAGCCGCAGAAGCCGCCTGGGCGCACGCGCTCGGGGTCGTCAGCCTGTTCGGCTTCGTCGCCTTCGGCTTCCCGGCCGCCCTGCCGCCGCACATCGTTCCACAGGCGAACGACGCGAAGCGGCACTGACAGCGACTCGACAGCGTGGACACTCGGAGGAGGACTGGGCGGATGACCCACGCCAGCGCAGGTGATCGTGTCCGAATACGCGAGGGAGCCGGTGACCCTATGCGTTGTGTCTTGCGACCACCCAAGGACGTCTCTCATGCGGGCGACGGCGCACGCCTTCGGGTTGCCGATGCTCCCAGGTTTGGCCGGCTTCGCGGTCGACGGCGGCACCGTCACCGAACTGCCGGACTCCCCGACGCCGGGACCGGCGGGGGCGCAACCCATCGGCATCGTCGTCACCTAGCCGCCTTCTGGTGTGACACCAACAAGCTGATGCGATCGATCGAGTCTGGACGGTTGGGGTTACCTCGCACGATTCGGGTGTGCCTTTTCGACTTGGATGGGGTGCTGACGCGGACTGCTCGTGTGCATGCGGCGGCGTGGAAAGAGATGTTCGACGCGTTCCTCCGCAATCGCGCCGCCCAGGCGGCAGAGCCGTTTGTTCCGTTCGATCCGGTCGCCGATTACGGTGGCTACATCGACGGCAAGCTGCGCTACGACGGCGTGCGCTCGTTCCTCACCGCGCGCGGGATCGCGCTGCCTGAAGGTGCGGCGACGGATCCGCCCGACGCGAACACGGTCCACGGGCTCGGCAACCGGAAGAACGCGCTCGTGCTCTCGCTGATCCGGACGAAGGGAGTCGACGCCTACGACGGCTCGGTGCGCTACGTGCGGGCTGCAGGCGATGCCGGACTCGGGCGCGCTGTCGTCTCCGCGAGCGCGAACACCCGCGACGTGCTCGAGGCAGCCGGTATCGCGGATCTGTTCGAGGTGCGAATCGACGGGGTCGTCGCTGCGGAGCAGCACCTGCGGGGAAAGCCGGCGCCGGACACCTTCCTCGCGGCCGCGAACGCTCTCGAGGTCGATGCGAGCGAGGCGGCCGTGTTCGAGGATGCACTCGCAGGCGTTGCCGCTGGCCAGGCCGGCGGATTCGGCTTCGTCGTCGGAGTCGACCGGGTCGGGCAGGCGGAGGCTCTGCGCGAGCACGGCGCAGACGTCGTCGTACAGGACCTCGCGGAGCTGCTCGAGTGATCATGCATCCTGCGTTCACGGTCGAGCCGTGGTCGGTGCGCGAGACCTACCTCGATCTCGACATGCTCGCGGCGTGCGAGTCGGTGTTCGCGCTCTCGAACGGGCACATCGGGTTGCGCGCGAACCTGGACGAAGGCGAGCCGTTCGGCCTGCCCGGCACCTACCTGAACTCGTTCTACGAGTTCCGCCCGCTCCCCCACGCCGAGGCGGGCTACGGCGACCCGGAGTCGAGCCAGACGATCGTGAACGTGACGAACGGGAAGATCATCCGGCTGCTCGTCGATGACGAGCCGTTCGATGTCCGGTACGGGAAACTGCTTGCGCACGAGCGCGAGCTCGATCTGCGTGCAGGCGTGTTGCGCCGCTGCGCCGAGTGGCGGTCGCCGGCGGGCGCGTCCGTCCGTGTCAAGTCGACGCGGCTGGTCTCGCTCGTGCAGCGCTCGGCAGCAGCAATCCTGTACGAGGTCGAGCCGCTCGACGGGCCGGTCCGTCTCGTCATCCAGTCGGAGCTGGTCGCGAACGAGGCCGGCGGACCGACACAGGAAGACCCACGCGCCGCCGCAGCAATGCAGGCCCCGCTCCAGTCGGAGGATTTCTGCGAGCGCGACGCACGCGTGATCCTCGCCCACTCGACCCGCCGCAGCGGCCTCCTCATGGCCGCCGGCATGGACCACGTCGTCGAAGGCCCGGACGGCATGGAAACGGTTTCCGAGAGCGGGCCTGATGTCGGCCGCGTTACGATCGCGACCGAACTTGCCCCCGGAGAACGGCTCCGGGTGATCAAGTTCCTCGCTTACGGCTGGTCGAGCCAGCGCTCGCTCCCCGCCGTGCGCGACCAGGTCGTGGCGGCGCTCACACAAGCGCGCCACACCGGCTGGCAGGGCCTCCTCGACGACCAACGGGCGTACCTCGACGAGTTCTGGAACTGCGCCGACGTCGAGCTCGAGGGCGACACCGAGCTGCAGCAGGCGATCCGCTTCGCGCTTTTCCACACGCTGCAAGCGGGCGCGCGCGCCGAGCAGCGCGCGATCGCGGCGAAGGGCCTGACCGGCCCCGGCTACGACGGCCACACCTTCTGGGACACCGAGCGCTTCGTCCTCCCTGTGCTCACCTACACCGCGCCGAAAGCGGCCGCCGACGCGCTCCGCTGGCGTCACGCCACGCTCGACCTCGCGCGCGAGCGGGCAGCTCAGCTGGGCCTGCGCGGCGCCGCCTTTCCCTGGCGGACGATCCGCGGCCAAGAAAGCTCGGGCTACTGGCCCGCGGGAACTGCCGCCTTCCACGTCGCCGCCGACATCGCCGACGCCGTTGCCCGCTACCAGGCCGCCGTCGAGGACGAGGAATTCGAGTGCGAGGTCGGGATCGAATTGCTCGTCGAGACGGCGCGACTGTGGCGCTCACTCGGCCATCACGACGAGGGGGGCCGCTTCCGGATCGACGGCGTCACCGGGCCGGACGAATACAGCGCGATCGCCGACAACAACGTCTACACCAACCTGACCGCGCAGAAGAACCTGCGCGCCGCGGCCGACGCCGTCGCCCGTCACCCGCGTCATGCCGGCGCGCTCGGAGACGACCTCGAGGATGCGGCGAGCTGGCGGTCTGCGGCGCACGACATCGTCATCCCTCGCGACGAGGCGCTCGGCGTGCACCCTCAGTCCGAGGGCTTCACCTCACACCAGCGCTGGGACTTCGACCGCACCAAGCCCGATCAGTACCCGCTCCTGCTCCACTTCCCGTACTTCGACCTCTACCGCAAGCAAGTCGTCAAGCAGGCCGACCTCGTTCTCGCCCTGCACTGGCGCGGCGACGCGTTCAGCGACGAGGAGAAGGCCCGCGACTTCGCCTACTACGAGTCGCTCACCGTCAGAGACTCCTCGCTCTCGGCGTGCACGCAGGCGGTGATCGCGGCCGAGGTCGGACACCTCGACCTCGCCTACGACTACTTCGGCGAGGCCGCCCGCCTGGACCTAGACGACCTCGAGCACAACACCCGCGACGGCGTGCACATCGCTTCGCTCGCGGGTGCCTGGCTCGCGGCCGTCGCCGGCTTCGGCGGCATGCGCGACCACGACGGCAACCTCACCTTCTCCCCGCGCCTACCAGCTCGTCTCGAACGACTCACCTTCCGCATCCTCTTCCGCGGCCGACGACTCAAGGTCGCGTTGGACAGGGACGAGGCGACCTACACGCTGCTCGACGGACCGCCGCTCTTGATCACCCATCACGGCGACCCCGTCGAGATCCCAGCCGACGCAGCCCTCACCAAACCCATACCCGCCGCACCCGTGCGCGCCGCCCCCACACAGCCGACCGGCCGCAAACCGGCAAGACGCAAGAGCTACAGCGCGACTCGATAGGTCTAACTGTCCCGTCCGCAAGCCCGGCGAGTGAAACGGGGTCCTTGCACGCCTAGAAGACGACTAGATCCGCTGCCGGGTAGGAGCGAGGTGCGAAGTCGCGTCCGCTCGGAATTGACCCGCGCGGGTCATCGACAACCGTGTTCGTCGGCATGCAGAGTGCTGACTGATCACGCGACCGACGACCCCTCTCCCCAC
>JABFWJ010000384.1 GCA_013362295.1 Thermoleophilia bacterium | reverse complement strand
GCACGAGCGGCTGGCCGACGCGGGCGGCGTCGAGTTCGGCGCGAGGGCCGCCGCGACCGGGTTGGCCGCGCAGCCGCCCGGCTGGGACGGAGAGGCGCGTGGCGTGACGGGCATTCACGGCGTGCCTCGCGCGCGGCGCTGGGACACCGTCGGCAGTGCCGAGGCGCCCGCGCTGCGCGGCGACGCGGTCCACTTCGTGGCGCTCGGAGACGGGACCCTCGTGGTCGACGAGGATGAGCCGAACGATGCGCTCATGCCGCTCGCCGACGCCGTCGAGGAGTCGATCCCGCCGCCCTACCGCGCCGAAGCGGTGCGCCGCGGCGCCGAGACGTGGGCGGTCGCGGCGAGTCGCATCGCGATCGCATCGGTGCCAGGTCTGAGCGGCGAAGAGGTCGAGCTCACCTCGACCCGGGAAGGAAAGGTGCTCCGCGTCGACGGACGCACGACGCTCGGCTCCGCACGCGCACTGGAGCGGATCGGCGAGGCCGAGGGCACCGAGTACGTGGTGCGCGCCTTGCGGCTCGACGGCGAGCTCTGGGAGGTCGACGCGTCGCCGCTGTAGGGCTGCCGCTCAGCAACGCGTGTGCGGGCCCGGCGACACCGCGACCCGCACGGCCCAGCAGACGCGGCGACCGTTGACCCACGCGAGCCCGCGCCGGTCGTACTCGGCCCTGAACGGGGGCCGCACGCGCCGCAAGACCTCGTCACGGTGCGTGGAACGGTCGTAGCGCCGGATCTGGTCGCCGAGCGCGTAGACGAGCTGTCCGTCGACGAAGCCGACGAGGCGCGCGCCCGCGTGCACCGGGAAAGGAGCGGTGCTTCGAGCGGTGCGGATCTCGATCCCCGTCCCGGTCTGGACGACCGCGCCCACCGCTGCGATTCGGGACGCCGCGACGTCGCCGGGTGGGTAATCGAGATCGGTGACCTGCCCGCCGGCGAGACCGATCACGAGCAGATGGCCGGTTGCGAGCAGCATTCCGACGCGTCCCGCCCCCTGCGCGAGCGCGACCACCCGCGCCGGTGCACGCCACGAGAGGACGCGGCTCCCGCGCGGGCCGATGACGACCACGTCGCGGCCGACCGCGTAGGGGATTCCTTCCTCGCCGCCGTTGCCGAGCACGATCGGATCCGGGGCGTCGACGTCCACGCTCACGAAGCGGAGCCGGCGCGGCGTGGGGGCCGTCGGGGTCGCCGTCCAGAGGAGCCAGTCACGCGTGGTCCCGCCTGCGTAGGCGAGCCAGACGACGCGCTCGCCGTCGGTCGCGACGGCCGCGATGCCGCGACCCGTGCTCGTCTCGTCGCACGTGCCCGGCGCACGGAAGGTGCGGCGCGCGAACTGGTCCGGCTGCCAGAGGACGACCGCCTCGCAGCTGCGCGGCGTCCAGGCGAGGCCGGTCACGACGGCCGCGGCCGTCTCGTCGAGAGCGGAGACGGGCGCGCCCGCGGTGTAGCCACGGTCGAGCTCCGCCGCCGCGGCGGTTCCCGCGGCCAGGAGCGCCAGGACGGCGGCGAGCGCGAGCCTCGTATGCATGCCGGCGACGATACGACGGCTCTGTTAGCGGCCGGTGAGGGTTCCGGCGGCCGCCGGGGCCGCGCGGCGCCGACTCGATACCCTGTCCGGCGGAATGTCGCCCGCACTCGGCACCCTCGAGAAGGCCCTTCGCTTCGGCGAGGGCAGGCGCATGAAGCGCCTCGCCGAGCAGGCCGCGTACATCGCGACGCTCGAGCCCGACTTCCAGAAGCTCTCGGACGACGAGCTGCGCGCGAAGACCGTCGAGTTTCGCGAGCGTCTCGCGAACGGCGAGACGCTCGAGGAGCTCCTCTTCGAGGCGTATGCCGCCGTGCGCGAAGCGCGCCTGCGCGAGTCCGACCAGCGCATCTTCGACGTGCAGATGATGGGCGGCATCGTCCTGCACGAAGGCGACATCGCCGAGATGAAGACCGGCGAAGGAAAGACGTTCGTCGCGAGCATGCCGCTGTACCTGAACGCGCTCCCCGGCGACGGCGTCCATCTCGTCACGGTCAACGACTACCTCGCCCAGCGCGACGCCGAATGGAACCGCGGCGTCTTCGAGCGGCTCGGTATGACGGTCGCGTACATCGAGAACAACATGCCCTTCGATGCGCGCAAGGCCGCCTACGACTCGGACGTCACCTACGGCACCAACTCCGAGTTCGGCTTCGACTACCTGCGCGACAACATGGCGATCAGCCTCGAAGGCGTCGTGCAGCGCGGCCACCAGTACGCGATCGTGGACGAGGTCGACTCGATCCTCGTCGACGAGGCGCGGACGCCGCTGATCATCTCGGGCGAGCCGACGACGGCGGCGAAGATCTACCACGACTTCGCGCGCGTCGTGAAGAGCCTCGACGGCGTCCAGTCGAAGGGCACGAAGCTCGAGGACGAGGTGCTCGCGCAGGAGTACGACTACCTCTACGACGAGAAGCACAAGACGATCTCCCCGACGGAGTCCGGGATCGAGAAGGTCGAGCGCGCGCTGAGGATCGACAACCTCTACAGCCCGACGAACACGCAGCTCGTCAACCACCTGATCCAGTCGCTGAAGGCGCAGTCGCTCTACAAGCGCGACGTCGACTACGTCGTCCAGGAGGGCGAGGTGAAGATCGTCGACGAGTTCACGGGCCGGATCATGGAGGGCCGTCGCTGGAGCGAAGGCCTCCACCAGGCGGTCGAGGCGAAGGAAGGGGTGGCGATCCAGGAGGAGCACAGAT